>CALFEZ010000308.1 GCA_937957895.1 uncultured Erysipelotrichaceae bacterium | reverse complement strand
CCTACCAAGACTAACAATCCTACTGCAATTAGAACTAATAATTTTTTCATGTAATGATTTTTCCTCCTTTACAATCACGATTATATAACCCGATATTTTTAAAGTCAACACAAACTTGTTAAATTATTCACTTTTCACAAAGTATCAAAATACATTGTGAAACAGAGGGTTTTTTGTGCATAAAATCATTGTGATTTCACAATCAATCATTTTTTACTTTCAGTCAAATGATGATGATAATGACGAAGGCCAAGTGCATATGCTGTCCATAGAGTCATCACGGAAATGACCAATCCAAAGATGATCTCAACCCAAAAAACATCGTAATATAAGATTCTGACTGGCATCAGCAACATGGAAAATCCTGGTATATATGACAAGTATCTGCCGATCCCCAGTTGCATGGTTTGATAGTTGTTGATGGCTAGTGTGCAGTAGTAAAAAAGCAACATTACCAAGTAAAACGGAGCTTGGATGCTTGCTGATTCTTCGATATTGTTGATTTTGACAGAGACAAGCAATAAAAGCAACTGCACCAACAATATTCCTAAAAACAAAAACAATACGCCCATGATCAGCATCATGACCATCGCAAAATCCCACTCAAACGACTGTAAATAATCAAAAAACGATTCATATGGATGCTTTATCAGGCCTATACGATGCAAAAAGGCATACAAAGAAGCACCCTGATCATATATGATCCTGATACTTGCCCAACAGAACAAAGTAAAAAGCCATATGCCTGCTTGACAAAGAATAGTGAGCCACCCAATCATGATCTTTGCGTAGAAATGTTGTTTGTATGTGACGGAGGTGAGCATCATGTCCAACATGTTGGATATTTTTTCGCTAACTACCTCATTGGCGACTGTAGAAGAAAAACCCAACATCATGAAATAGATCATCGATATGAAAATAAACCCACCTTCGTGATTTGAAACTGAGCGAATGTCATAGGTGATGTGAGGAGAAAGTAAAAAATCCAAGGTGGCTATCTCTTCATCTGATAGATAGGGATAATGGTGCATCAGATGAAAGTGTTCGATCCATGAACGAATGGTAAGCTGTTCATTTTCTGATACTGATTGATCAGCAGATACCAAATACCCAACCTCATCCATTTTGATAACGATGTTGGCGCTATTTTTTCGGTCAGTGACCTCGTATTTTGTGTTTGAAAAGTCAAAGTATGCAGACATGGTGTTTGGCATATGAATCAACGTTTGAGAAAAAAGATTTGGAAATACAACTTCGACAACTTTATCAACAAACAAACCAATCCCCATCAAGACAAACACGACTATCACCATCCAAGCCATGATTGGATTGAGAAGTTTTCGTTTAAGCGAAAACAGAATCAATGTCTTCATACTGATCGGACCAAATCGCGAAGCATCAAAGAAGCGACCTTGACAGTTCTATGATCTCTTTCTTTCAATATAGCCTGCATCAATCGTGTACATGATGCTTCACTCACAACATAATAATGTGTCAGATTCCCATCAACGATGACATCACAAACTCCTTTTTCATTTCGAAAGCTCATGTGTGGATCATTACTCAGTGTGACGGTATGCGAATCAGCTGCATCTCGGATTTGTTTTAAAGATCCCTCGATCACGACATGAGATGCCTTTAGTACCATCAACATATCACACAAGTGCTCGATTTCTTCAAATCGATGGCTTGAGAGTAAAATGCATTTCTCTTGTTTTTTTAAATGGATGATCAGTTTTTCAAACAAGCGGGTATTGTCGATATCCAATCCACTGAACGGTTCATCCAGTATCAGAATGTCCGGATCATGGATCAAACAGCTTATCATTTGAATTTTCTGCTGATTGCCCTTTGAACATTGTCTGAGTTTCTTTCCCCTGAGATCATCACAATCCAAAAACGTCATCCATTGCTGCATCGCATGGATGATCATCGTATCTGACATGCCTTTGAGTTTTCCAAAAAAAGTGATGAACTCGACTGTTTCCATATCGGCAATCACACTGCGATTCTCCGGAAGATATCCCATGGCAAGTCTTCTTTGTTTGTTTGTCTTTATCACGATCGTTCCCTTATCTGGATGTAAGAGTCCTGACAGCGTTTTGAACAAAGTCGTCTTGCCACTGCCATTATGTCCGACAACGGCACAAACCTGACCTTTTTCAAGCGTAAAGGATACCCCTGTGATACCTTGTTCATTCTTGTATAGTTTTTTTAAATGTGTAACATGTAACATAGCCACCTCATGGCATCATTCCAACGAGATGGCTTTTTTCCTAAAAAAAACCAGATTTCATCTGGTTTTGCTTACTTGCGTTCTTCCGGTTTCAGCAAGTTCATGTTCACATGGCAGTACCCACGTGGATTTTTGATCAGATACAGCTGATGATAGTCCTCTGCCTGAACAAAGTTTTTGAGAGGTTCAACTTCCACCACGATTTGTTTGGGATACTCTTTTTGTTTTTGCTGGATATAGTCTTTGATCAAAGGCACATCCTTGTCATCCAGCGTATAAACACCGGTGCGATACTGATGTCCGATATCATTTCCTTGACGATTGAGCATTGTCGGGTCGATGATCCGAAACAAATGCTCCATTATTTTCACCAAGCTGATTTGCTCTGGATCGTATTCGAGCATGACGACTTCGGCATGACCGGTCGTACCATCGCATACTTCTTGATAAGTTGCGTCTATCTTGTGTCCTTGTGAGTATCCTGCTTTGGTGTTGATGATGCCTTTTGCTCTACGAAAGTATTCTTCCACTCCCCAAAAACATCCTCCGGCTACGACGATTTTCTTCATAAAACCTCCTTTAATGAAAGTATGATCGATATGGCTTCATACCCACAGGCAAGACCGGCAGCCATCGGAACAAACGAACTGCTTGATGGGGGCATGGCTTGTTTGAGTATGGGGCTATCATTGATCCTTACCGTTTGTTTGATAGGTGTTTCAAGCGAACATACGACTCTTATTGTATCATCCAATCCTTGTTTTCTGCATTGATAACGCACGACCTTGGCCAGTGGATCGTGAGTTGTCTTGTTTAAAGGAAGGACTCTTATTTGTGTTGGGTCCATGCGGTTGCCCATTCCCATGCTGGACACGATCGGTATGTCATGCTCTTGCGCTTTCTTTATCAGCATCAACTTAGAAGTGACCGTATCGATCGCATCGATCATGACGTCGATTTGGATCTTAAAAAGCTCATCGATATTGCTTTGATCGATGAAACGATCGATCGTTATGACGTCGCATCGATCGGAGATCGATCGGAGGCGTTTGTAAAGCGCATCCACTTTTTTCTCGCCGATGGAAGTGACCGTGGCATGGATCTGTCGGTTAAGGTTGCTCATTGCTACGACATCATGATCGACCAGGATGATTTTTCCTACCCCAAACCGTACCAATGCTTCTGCCGCCATGGCTCCAACCCCTCCACAGCCAACGACCATGATTGAACTGTCCATGATCTGCTGTGTTTGCTGCTTCCCTATCAGAAGTTCGACCCTGTCTAACGCTTTATCCATGATGTTACCTTTTGAAATGCATCACTGATTTGTCGTGGATCGTCCATGTCGATCCATATGGCATCAAATTGATGCTTGAACCATGTTCGCTGTCGCTTTGAAAACTGTTTGGTTCGTATCTTGATTTGTTCACTAACTTGCTCAAGAGTAGCTTCTTGCTCAAAATACGGTCTGAACTCTTTGACTCCGATAGCCGCCATCGATGGATGTTCCCATGTTGCATGTCTTAAAGCATCCCTGATCTCTAGCTCTAATCCTTGCTGGATCATGTGATCCACTCGAGTATCGATCTGCTGGTGAAGTCGATCTTTGTTGAGATAAGCACAAAACATCAAAACATCATATTGCAGCTGGTGTTGTTGTTTATCGATGATCTGTGATTTTGGTGTTTTCTGCGCTTTGTAGATGGTGAGTGCACGAATGATCCGCTTTCGGTTGTTCGGATGGATTTTCTGTGCTTCTTTTGGATCGATCATCGCAAGCATGCCATGTAATTCTTCATTGCTGATTTCTTCTGCCCAGCTGTCGTCTTGTCGTATTTCATCAGAGAACTCATAATCATACAATACTGCCTTTAAATAGAGCCCGCTTCCGCCCACGATGATCGGTAGTTTCCCTCTATTGGAGATATCATCGATTTTTTCTATTACATACGATCGAAAGTCCTTGATCGTAAATGTCCTATCAACATCAACCAGATCGATTCCATGATGGACTACTTGTGAGCGTTGATGAGAATCCGGTTTGGCCGAAACGATCGATAACTGACGATACACAGCAACTGAATCAGCACTGATGATCTCACCATCGAAGTATTTGGCCCAATCGATCGCCAATTTGCTTTTGCCGGTCGCGGTCAATCCGGTAAGGACCAAAACCTGTTTCATCGTAAAAACTCCTTAAACAGATCATTGGTCGTTATCTGGATATATGTTGGTCTTCCGTGAGGACAATGATAAGGTTGCTCACATAGCATCAAATCATGGATGATCTTTTGCATTTCTGAATTGGATAGAGCATCATTGAATCGCACTGAACTATGACATGCCAATGAAGATAGTACCTTTTTTCGAAGGTCTTCTTCGGTCTTGTTATGTTGTGCATCAAAGTAATCAACGATGTCATCGATCGCTTTTTGTGTATCCGTTGTGGATAACCACTCCGGAACGGAACGAATGATCAGTGTATCCTGCTGCAAGTATTCTGCAGTGATCTGAAAAGCATGCAACAATGTGATCAGATCGTTTGCTTGCTGAAGAGCTCTTTTATGAGTGATCGTGATTGGTATCAGCAATGGTACTTGATGATGGATCTTTTGAAGCATCTTCTTTTTGAAGTGTTCGTATCGGATCCTTTCCATGGAAGCATGCTGATCAAAAATATACAAACCTTCTTCATTTTCTGCAAGTATGTACTTCTTATGCAGTTGAGCCAAAACACGAAATTCCTTTGATGACACATCGTATGTGATGTCTGAAACAGCTGCTTCACTAACTTGGATTTCAGGTTCTGTTTGTGTGGGAGTCGATTGATCAAACAATGATGTGTGTTCGTTTACAAGTTTTTTGTCGTATGATGTCGTCATAGCACGAACCCGAGGTATCTGAGGTGTATCAGTCAGAGTTTGTCCAATCGTCTTTTCTATCAAGTTAAGCAACTGTGCTTCTTTGGATAGGCGTACTTCCCATTTGGATGGGTGGACATTGACATCAATGAGTTTTAAATCTACCTCAATAAAAAGAAACACGATAGGGTAACGATCAGAGGGCATAAAATGACGATATCCATCCATGATGGCACGTTGGATGCGACTAGAACGCACCATGCGTTGATTGGTAAAAACAAACATGTCTTTTCGTGTTGCTCGAGATATCGATGGTTTGATCAAAAGACCATGGATGACAAAGTCACTGTCGTTTTCTTTGAATGGGATGCTTTCTCTGGCGATGTCAGCTCCGTATAATCGATAGATGACCTCTTGAAGATTGCCACTGCCGTTAGTTGACATCACAATCTTTTCATCGATCTGCAAAGAAAAAGCGATCGTAGGATAACTGATGGTAAAACGTTGCATGACATCTACGATCAATGCTTGCTCATAGGGCAATGTTTTCATGTGCTTCAATCGTGCGGGAGTTTTTAAAAAGAGTCCTTTGACGTTGATCGTTGTCCCTTTTTCGCTTTCGTAGGGTATGGCTTCGATGAGCTTTCCATACTGGGTTTTTACTTTGGTGGACTGAATGCCATTGCTGGTGATGCATTCACACTCACTTACTGATGCGATCGACGGCAATGCTTCACCACGAAACCCCAAACTGGCGATCGACCATAGATCTTCTTCTTTTGATATTTTTGATGTTGAATGACGTTGAAATGCCATGGTGGCATCTTCACCATCCATCCCATTTCCGTTGTCTTTGACACTGATCAAATGGATGCCCCCTTCAACGATGGTGACATCGATCGATGTTGCATTGGCATCGATGGCGTTTTCCACGAGTTCCTTTACGACCCCCATGGGACGCTCTACCACTTCACCTGCAGCGATCATGTTGGTCAAATGACTATCCAAACGACGTATGAATCCCATTTATTTCACCTTCTTTGCTTGCTGGATCATGTCAGCCAAACATTGCATGGTTTGAAGTGGTGTCATTTCATCGATGTTGATCTCATGCAGCTGTTCGTAAATTTGTTGAAGCGCTTTTGGAATGACCTTCACTTCAACGATGTCCATGGATTGTTGGACATGCTTGCGGTTGGTTTCAAGCTGTTTGAGAAGATCTTTGGCTCTGTGGATCACGGCATCGGGGAGTTTGGCGATACTCGCAACATTGATTCCATAGGATTTGTCGGCTTTCCCTTTTTTGATGCGATATAAAAAGGTGATAGTACCTTCTTTTTCAACGACCTGAGTCACCAAGTTTTCAACATGATCTAGTTTTTCCTGCAAGGAAGTAAGCTCATGGTAATGCGTAGAAAAAATCGTTTTTGCATGGATCACAGTATCGATGTATTCGATGATCGCCTGAGCGATAGCCATTCCATCGTAAGTCGCTGTGCCTCTGCCGATCTCGTCGAACAATATCAATGACCGCTCAGTGGCTGAAGAAAGTGCTGTATTAGCTTCGACCATCTCTACCATGAAAGTCGATTGACCGCTCAATATGTCATCCGATGCTCCTATTCTTGTATAGATAGCATCGAAAACAGGGATGTCCGCCTCTTTGGCAAACACATATCCTCCCATCTGAGCCATGATCACCAAAAGCGCGATCTGCCTCATGTACGTACTTTTCCCGCCCATGTTTGGGCCTGTGAGCACAAATACGGATTTATTACCATCCACGATCCAATCATTGGCAATGACTTTTTGGTTTTTGCTTACCTTTTCCAACAATGGATGAACGGAACTTTTGATGTTGATGGTTCGCTTGTCATTGAATGTCGGTGCAATAAACCCCTTTTGAGACCCAATCACTGCCAGGCTGCATAAAACATCAAGTTCAGCGATCGCATCTGCCAATAGTTGTAGTTTTTGGATGATGTTTTGCATCTTTTCGATCAGCTGCTCAAAAAGATATTCTTCTAGCTTATTGGCTTTTTCTTTTGCATGTAAGAGCTCATCTTCCTTCTCTTTTAATTCTTGGGAGATAAATCGCTCTGCATTGACAAGTGTTTGTTTTCGGATATATCCAAATTCGTCCTTTATGAGTGACAAATTTCCTTTTGAGATTTCAATATAATAACCAAATACACGATTGTATCCTACTTTGAGATTCTTGATCTTGGTTTTTTCTCGTTCTTGATTTTCAAAGTCGATCAGCCAATCTTTTCCTTTGGAATGGATGTGGTTGTAGTGATCAAGTTCTTGGTTGTATCCTTCTTTGAAGATATTGCCTTCTTTGATCGTGATGGGAGCTTGTTCAAGCAGTGCATTGGATAATGTTTCTCTTACATCACACAATATGTCTAAGTCATGCCACTCAGAAAACAAATCACTTTTGACCAAAAGCGGTTGGATGATGCCGGCTGCTTCAAGTGTCTTCTTGAGTTGGATCATATCCGCAGGCATGGCACGTTTAAAGGCAACTTTGGTGCTTATTCTTTCAAGATCGTACACTTTCTCCAATGCTTTTCTGATATCATCCAATAACAGAAACTCTTTTTTTAGATGGGTGACCTTGTGCTGACGCTTGTATATGGTTTCTTTGTTTTGAAGAGGTTCAATGATCCATTGCTTCAAAAGCCGACTCCCCATGGCTGTCTTGCATTTGTCCAAATAAGACCAAAGAGTCATCTGGTTTCGATTGTATTTGGAGGGTTGGATCAGGTCAAGATTGTAAATCGTTGTATAATCCAACTCACATATCTCATCGTTGTTAGTCATTTCGAATGGTTTAAGATGCGACAAATATGACAATTGAGTCGTGAAAAGGTAGTGGATCAATCGTTTGATGGCGATCTGAGTCGTTTCATTGAATCTGGTATCGATCAACGGTGTGTATGCATTATCGATGTTGATATGTTCGTGAAACGTCACGGAAAGATGTGCCAGTTGCTCGATACTTTCGACATATTTAGATGCAAGTTCTTTCGATATGACTACTTCCTTCACATGATGTTTCAAAAGCAGTTGCACGACTTTTGAAGGTGAAGCATTGCTCCACAGGATCTTGCTTTTTCCACTGGCGATTTCAATGATCGCTATGGCTAACCCGTAATGAGCGTCTTCGATCGAAGCAATGCTTACTGTTGCTTTTTCGTCATCCATCTCATCGATCATGGTCCCCGGAGTCACGATTCGAACAACTTCCCGCTTGACGATGCCTTTTGCAGTGGCAGGGTCTTCGGTTTGTTCGACGATAGCCACTTTATATCCTCTGTTGAGCAGCTTTTGAAGATACGGTGTTACAGAATGATAAGGGACCCCGCACATGGGAGCTTTATCCGCCTCTTTTGAACGTGATGTCAAAACCAAATCACACTCTTTGGAGACAATCTTTGCATCATCAAAAAACAGTTCATAAAAATCTCCCAACCGATAGAACAACAACGTGTCGGGATAGTTCTTTTTGATCTCAAAATACTGCTTCATCATTGGTGTAAGTTTATCCATAATCCCTCGCGAATAACAGTATTATATCATACACATTCACATGCCATTATCAAAAAAGAACGTGATCACACGTCCTCTATTTGGCTTTTGAGTTTCTTTGCTTCAAGCAGCTGTTTTTGGTGTTCTTTTATTTTTTTGATCATTGCTGTGCGGATGATGTATGAACCTGATCCATATGTGAGCGAATATCCCGTTTTTCCTTCAATGATCTTTGTTACTCCTTCAAGATCAGACAAACTAAAATCCACTTTTGCTTTTTTGATTGGCAAGATCGTGACACGATACAATGAGCTATGCACCATCCGGATGTTGTCGATACCACCAAAAACAGTCAACAGTTCTTCGATGGTTTTTTGTGTTTTGCCGGTGTTCATCATGTCATAAGCAAGATAGTTGAAATAGATCCTGGATAGAAGAAAGTAGAAAACAAACGTCATTATGCCAACGATCAAGATCAGCACCATGGTGGACTGCATACCGGGGTTTCTTACAAAGATGAGCAGATCGACAATGCTTGCAGGTGTCCCGACTGCATCAAGTCCAGTAAATGTATATCCCAACGACACGCCAAATGCCTCAAAAGTGGCAAACAACACTCCTGTAAAAAAGATATGGACGATGTAGATTACCGGAGCAAAGAACAGAAGGAACATCTCAAATGGGAAAAGCATCCCGATGATCACCGAAATCATGACAGCTATCACGATAAATCCTCGATATCTTCTTCTTTCGAATTTATCGGTAAAAGTTTGAAATGTCGCCATTACAAATGCCGGGATCGCAAATAGATTAAGTATATAATAAGGTGTTATCAATCGGCCGAATCCTCTTGGTATCATGCCGATAGCTACTTGCTGTGTCCAAATAGACACATCCCCAAAATAACTAACACCGGTTGGACTGATCCAGCTTCCACCTTGAATCCCAAACCAGAAAGGTACGCGAATCAGCTGGGATAAACTTAATCCAGCCAAAAACCGATCAGTGATCCCATAAACGAACAAGCTCATCGGATTGGTAATGTCACTTGCAATAAAGCCGAAAATAAAAGTGAATGCTGATATGATCAGTGGCCAAACATATGAGATCATGATGCCTGAGACAATGCTCAAAATGATTGTATAGATCACAGACCACATATCTTTATCAATAAAGGATAGTATTCCGTATGTGCTTGCACGTCGGCTGCTTCTATATGAGAATCTTGTTATGAGAATAACGATGATGGCAGCGATGAATCCTGTGTGCAGTGGCATTTTGATCCCTGAACCTTCAACAGCCAACTGAGACAGATTGACTTGCAAACCCAATACAGATGAATAAGCTGATGCTGGTAGATTTGCTTTTGAGAAAAAGATCGTTGTAATGTTAAATACAAAGTAAGCTAAAATCCCAACAAAAACAGGAACTGACTCACTGAAACGTTTTGAAAGTGCTTTGATCATGACCAACAATGGGAAATATGAAATAGTAACACTTCCAAAATAGCGTAATAACTCCGCAAATGATATAATTAATTGGCTCTCAATCACGAATATCGTTCTAAGATTAGGATTGAGCAACAATCCGCCAAAACCCATCAATATCGTTGCAAAAAACAACACTTTTAACGGAAATGATATAATATCTAATAATGAGTGCCATCTTTGCATGCAATCACCTCGAATTCTATGATATCATTATACCCATTTAGTAGCAATAAGGGTAATACTCACTGAAGGGATACCATATGACGATCACCAAACCATCACGTTCCAGCAAACCATTCAGACTTGATCCATGGCTGACTGTTTTGTTGATTGCGATGGCGATCATCAGCCTTGTTGCTATTTATGGTTCCATACCCATCACTCCAAGCTGGATCGATGGTCGTTCGATTTTGATCAAACAAGGAATCTGGTACCTACTTGGATTTTCTTTGCTTGCTTTTTTGCTTTATTTTGGGATCGACAGGCTTTTTACTGGTGTGAAAGTGTTCTATTGGATCTTATTGGTCATGTTGGCCATCCTTATATTGGATTTCTATGTCAATGTTCCATTTGTCACCCCCATCAATGGAAGTCGTGCATGGTTTATCCTGCCCGGGATCGGTACGATACAACCCAGTGAGTTTATGAAGATCGTTTTGATCTTGCTTAGTGCCAACATCATCCATGAACATAACGAGTTCAAAACCAAAATGTCTATTAAAGATGATTTGCTGCTTTTCTACAAAATAGGAAAAGTCGTAGCTTTACCTTTGATCTTGATCGTGATGCAGCCTGACACCGGTATTCCTATAGTGATCTTCATATCGATATTAGCCATGCTTGCGATATCTCAGATCAAGCCTTTTTGGATTTTCTTCGGATTGATATCGCTGGTGGTATTGATCGGTGGAACATTGTTCTTATACGAATACCATCCTGATATTCTGGCAAGGATATTGGGAGCTCCATACAAGCTAAAGCGTTTTTACGGGTGGCTGGACACTGAAAAGCACATCCTTACCTGGGGAAGTCAATTATACACTTCTTTATTGGCTGTTGGTTCAGCTGGTCTTACAGGTCATGGAGCGCAGGCAACCATGATTTCTTTTGCTGAACCTCAGAATGATTTCATTTTTGCAGTGATCGCGAAAAACTATGGGTTTATTGGGGCTTCTACCGTGATTTTCATCAGTTTGTTGTTCAACCTCAAACTATTATCAGTAGCATTGAAATCTGACAGACCAAAAGAACAGTATATGGTTGCGGGATTGCTTGGGATGCTGTTTTTCCAGCAATTTCAAAATATGGGCATGATCGTTGGGATCCTGCCCATTACCGGGATCACATTGCCTTTGATATCAGCCGGAGGTTCATCGTTGCTATCATATATGATCCCGCTTGCGATCATCTATCATATGAGCAGTGAAAACCACAGCAGAACGATGCATTAGAAAAGGCTTTGCAGTCTTCTTATATATGAAGTGGGTCTAAATCGTGCGATTTTGACCTTTTTATTGCTTAAAACGATTGAAATCTCTGTCAAATCATCGATATTGATATGTTTATAGTCATAACACAAAACAGCATTATGGAATGAATCACTTCGAAAATCGATTTTACTTTTACTTGATACGATCAACGGAGATCCCAATGAGCGAGATGCACGGTGATGTATCCCTGAGATCTCGGTCAGCTGAAGCCCTTCGATCCCAACGGACATTACGGCTCCATTGATGGAACGATTATAAGCTGTAGATCCTGCCTGAGCACTTACACACAATCCATTTCCTCTGAACTTCTCTAAATACTCTCCATCGATCGATACATGGATGGTTTGAGTTTTAATGATGTTTTCTACTCGAGCTTCGTTAAGGGCGTATAGGTTTTTCAATATTTTCCCGTTTTTTGCTGTGATCTTCAACATTCTGATTTCTTCGACTTGAGGTTCTTTGTTGACGACATCTTCTATCAGTTGATCAATCTCATCCGCTTCATAATCTGTGTAAAAACCAAGTGTCCCCGTATGGATCCCTACTAGTTGTGTTTTGCTCAATTTTGTAAGGTATTTATGAACAGCATGCAAAAAAGTACCGTCTCCTCCAATGGTGAACACGATGTCAGGCTCTTCCTCATCAAAGAGCCAACCTTGTGCAAACAATGCTGTTTTTAGTTTCTCATTCAAAGCATGTGACACGTCATCGCTCTTGGCGGATATGTAAAAACGCTTCATGTAAATACCTTTCATTTTTGATAACTCTATTGTATCATAATACTGAGGAAAGCTACTATGAAGGGAAAACTCGAAATAGAGTACAAAACACTTATCAGTCATAATAAAGCCACTCAACTACTTGCGACAGGTCTTTTTGAGTATCTTGGTAAGCAAAAAAACCTCTATATAGACACGGATGATTACTATTTTGGGTCAAACAGGATCGTGATGAGGATTCGTTCAAGAAAAGATTCTCATGTTTTCACTGCAAAATTTGACACAAAGGAAGGTTTGAGAGAGGTAGAATTCGATCTTGATGATACTCGCATCGACAATCCGAAAATCCTCGAGTTTGTCAAAGAGTATACTGACAACACCAAAATGGTAGCGATTGGTTCTACGATCACTTATCGTTATGTCCTTGACGATGAGTTTGGCCAATGGTGTCTGGATTTCAATGTGTTTAAGTACACGTCGGACGTTGAGTTGGAATATGAACTCAAAGATGGTTTGTTCGATAAGAAAGAACACTTTCTTGAGTTTTTGAAGAAATGGGATATCCCATTTGATCCTTGCCAATCAAAATTCATACGTCTATTGAATGAAATAAGTGAATAACAATAACCATTTGATGAATCTTGATCTATCGTATCGATTCATCTTTTTTCTTTTGATGACTATCCTTTCAGATCAGATATCACCATCAAACATTCAGATAAGCATAGATTATTACGTCTATCAGTGTTATATTAGGATAAATAAAAACAAAGCCGGGTTGGCTTTGTTCATTATTCAATCATTTCAGTGTGGACACCCAAATAATTCAGTATGTTGAGTTTATCGTTTTCAAGAATCTGATCAGTGATCACTCTATAATGAAATGCTATGTCTTTTAACTCCTGGGTGTTATTTATGATCTGTGACACTGCTGCAATCTTTCCCACCAGTGAATAGAAAGCTTCTTCCTTCTGTTTTCCTCTGCTTTCAAATGCAAAAATGACTTCTCTTTTTGGGTGATCATACAACACCGATTTCCCACCTTTGATATGTTCGGTGCTTCTACGTTCTTTAGATTCGATAAAGCGTTTGAATACTTTTGGTATAGGAGCATCTGTTGGGAATACCTGGTTGATGCAATGTGCCAAAACATGGCTTTGAAGATCGTTTTTGAATATCTCTTGATTGACATCTTCATCAATGGCAGCCTGCCATGAGTCAATCCCTACTTCTTGTGCCTTTTTTAATAGCCTTACCGTTGCACTGACACCATGTCTATCCAAATAAGTATAGCTTTCAAGACTATTTGATATAAAGATATCGATCTCACTTAAGTAGATAGGATAGCTAAAGAAGATAATCTCTGTCAAATACAGACTATGCATCGACTTAGGGATTGTTTTTGTCTTAGATAATTTCAGCACCGCCTCTTTGAACTCGCTTTTGCTGCTAAAACCGTTCAGCCCTCCATATTGATTCCACATTTGTGTCAATGTCATCGTTTTTGAATGCTGGAATTTTCCATATCCTATGATTCCCTTTTCTTTGGTCACCCGATGCTCGGTCCCTTTCGCCAGAAAAAAGAGATAATCGCCAGCATAAAAATGAGTGAACTTCTTCTGACTCGACAATCGCCAGAAATTCATTGTTTGGTTTCCGTTAAGTCTGTGGTATTCAATCATTTTTTTGTCTGAAACATAGACAATTGAGGCCATTGAGTGGTTACCTCCTCAATGATTCTTAGAACAATCCAAACATATTCCCTTTTTCGTCGATCCCCATGCGGTTTGCTGCTGGTTCTTTAGGCAAACCTGGCATTGTCATGACATCCGATGTCAAAACGACAACGAAACCAGCTCCAGCGCTTATCCTAAGCTCTCTTATGTGTATGTTGAATCCTCTTGGTCTACCAAGTTTTTTTGGATCGTCTGTCAACGAATACTGATTTTTCGCCATACAAACTTTTAGATTGTTCCAACCATGGTTTTTGAACTCTTCAAGTTGCTTAAGAGCTTTTTCAGAATATTGAACCCCGTCTGCTCCATACACTTCGGTTGCGATCGTCTCGATTTTTTCGGCCAATGTTTCTTTTTTAAGTAACAAAGGAACAAAAGTCTTTTCTTTCTCGCATACACTGATGATCTTTTCAGCCAATTTCAAAGCTCCTGCTCCCCCTTTGGCCCATGATTCATTCAGTACCATCTCAACATCATTCTCATAACACCATTTTTGGATCCACTGAAGTTCAGTATGTGTATCTGAAACGAATCGATTGACCGAAACCACTACTGGAACACGATACTTTCTTATCGTTTCAATGTGTTTTTGAAGATTCTCGATTCCTTTTTCCAAAGCATCGATATCTTCTTCTTTTAATTGGTCGACAGGCATGCCACCATGAAGCTTCAAAGCTCTTATTGTCGCAACCAACACGACCGCATCAGGTGAGATTCCTGCTGTCGGACACTTGATGTCCATGAACTTTTGAGCACCCAAATCAGCACCAAATCCTGCTTCTGTAACGACAAAATCAGCCAGCTTCAATGCCATTTTGGTAGCTATGATCGAGTTACATCCGTGAGCAATGTTGGCAAATGGTCCACCATGAATCAAAATCGGTGTTTTTTCGAGTGTCTGAACCAAATTTGGTTTGATTGCTTCCTTCACGATCATGGTCACAGCCCCTGCTACTTGAAGATCTTTGACTGTAATTGGTTCATTTTCCAATGAAAATGCCACGACAACTCGCTCAACACGTTGCTTGAAATCTTGGAGCGAATTGGATAAGCATAGAATAGCCATGATTTCTGATGCAACCGTGATGTTGAATCCATCATGACGAGGTATCGCTTTTCTATCATCCTGAGCAACCGTAATACTTCTTAGAGCTCTGTCATTCATGTCCATAGCTCTTTTAAACACGATGTTTTCCGGGTCGATCTTTAGTGCATTGCCATGGTAGATATGATTATCGATCGCTGCACAAATTAGGTTGTTGGCTGTTGTTACGGCATGGATATCCCCATTAAAATGCAGGTTGATGTCCTCCATAGGCACAACCTGGGCAAATCCACCTCCTGTTGCTCCGCCTTTTACCCCAAATACCGGTCCCAGAGATGGTTCTCTTAACGTTCCTATAACCATTTTGTTGAGCATGCTCAACCCGTCGCACAAACCAACTGTAGTTGTTGATTTGCCTTCTCCTGCTTTGGTCGGACTGATCGCTGTAACCAATATGAGCTTCCCATCTTTGTTTGTCTCGATCTTTTCGAAAATCTTTAAATCTACTTTAGCTTTATGTTTTCCATAAAGCTCGATGTACTCCATGTCGATTTTTGCTTTTCGGGCTATCTTCTCGATAGGCTCCATGTGATTTTCTTGTGCTATTTGGATGTCTGTTTTCATAGTTCTATCTTCTTTCTCCCCTCCATTGCTTTTATAAGTGTCAATTCATCTGCGTAATCAAGCATTCCACCCATAGGTAAACCTGAAGCCAACCTCGTTATCACCACCTCTTTATCTTTGAGTCTTCTTGCAATATACTGGGCTGTCGTTTCGCCTTCAAGTGTTGGGTTTGTTGCAATGATGATTTCTTTGATAGAATCATCTACTCGTTCTATCAAGGAAGAAATATTGATATCTTCCGGTAGAATACCTTTAAATGTTGATATGACACCATTCAACACATGGTACAGACCATAGTATTTCCCCATTTTCTCCATCGCTATGATGTCTTTAGGGTAAGAAACAACACAAATCAATGAACTGTCTCTGTTTTTGTTTTCGCAGATGGGACACAACTCGCCGCTTGCTATGTTTCCACAGATAGAGCAAGGTTTGAGTGTTTCTTTTGCCTCATTCAAAACCGATATCAATCCATCTATATCCTCATCGGAACGATCCAGCAAATCAAATGCGTATCTTTCCGCAGTTTTACTTCCAACTCCTGGGAACTTCTTCAGTTCCTCAATCAATTTCTCAAATGTTTTGGGGTACATTCTCTACTCCTCGTTTAAAACTACGATGTTTTCACCAAATAGATCGTAAGCCTTCTCTTCAACGCTTGGTCCAACGTTTTTTGGCTTCTCTTCTTCGATTTGAATTGGGTCAGGAAGTTTGTTTTCTTCTGTTCTCTTGAAATACTCTATGACAGCAGTTTCAAAAACATCCTTTGTGATTGCTATGACATGTTTTGGTCTGCCCAAGATTTTCTGCATAAGAAGTTTATACTCACTGTCATGGGATGGGTCATTGATCATATCTGCTACTTCTTTTGATTTTACCACAACAACAACAAACTTCTCTCCACTGACAACGATATCAGAAGGCATCAGATGCCGGGCATACTTTGCATGTTCAAGTTCATGTGCATAATCTTCGATCAAGTGCCACTGATTCTGTTCCTTCATTCGCATGTTCTTGTCTGCAGCGACCATGCATTGAACGATTTCCTCTATCGAATAGTTTCTTATGCCGATCTCATCCGATGTTTCATCTTCCAGATCCAAAACCATCTCATCACTATTGGTAGGATCTCGTTCAATGACCTCTGGTTGCTTGGATGGTGCTGGCTTCTGTTTGCTTTTGATTTTCTGTGTTTGTGTGATTTCACCCTCAGGTTCTAAAGATAGTGGTTTTATCGTTGATTTTGACCGTTCGTCGACATGTAAGTCTGCTGCACTCATCATTTTTAGAAGGCAGACTTCAAAATATGCATGGATGTTTGTTGCGTTTCGATATTTCTCGAATGTATCGATCAATATATCGATCATCAACAGCAAATCATCTGGTCCTTTTTTGGATAAAATGAACGCTGCTTCTTCACTGGTAATGATTTGTAGTATGCTTTCGTCCTTTGTGTAACTAAAAATCACACTTTCTTTTAAGATGTCGATCAAATCACTGGTCAATCGTTTGATATCGTGGCTTTTTCTCTCAATATTGTCCAGCTGAAGAAGAATGCTTTTAGCATTTTGTGAGAACACAGAATCCAGAAGTTCTATCTTCTCTTTGATGGTGGAAATCCCATAGATTTTGTAGACATGTTCCTCTTTTAACTCATCTTTTGCATATGCGATAACTTGTTCGAGAATACTCAGTGCATCTCTTAACCCGCCTTCTGCAAGAATGCTGATTAGTCTTACAACTTCTTTTGTATAGGAAATTTTCTCGATTTTGAGCACTTTTTCTACTCTTTCAGCAATCGCTTTAGGTGGAACTTTCGTAAAATCGAATCTTTGGCATCTTGAAATGATCGTGGGCAGCACTTTGTGAGGTTCGGTCGTTGCCAAGATGAAAATCACATGCGATGGTGGTTCCTCCAGTGTCTTCAGTAACGCATTAAAAGCTCCTGTGGATAACATGTGGACTTCATCAACAATATATACTTTATATTTAGCTTCAATAGGCGAGTATTTTACTTTTTCGATAAGATCTCTGATCTCATCAACCCCATTGTTGCTTGCAGCATCGATTTCGACAATATCGGGATGGGTTCCTGCTGCAATCGATTTGCAATGATGGCAAGTATTGCACGGCACATCTGAATCCGATGTGCAATTGACACTTTTAGCAACCAATTTGGCTATTGTCGTTTTTCCTGTCCCTCTTGGACCACAAAATAGATAGGCATGTGCTATCTTGTTCTTTTTGATTGCATTTTGTATTGTGAGTACAATGTGCTCCTGTCCAACGACCTCTTCAAAGGTTGCTGGGCGGTATGTTCGATAAAGAGCTCTATACGCCATAACAACTCCCAACTTTCTACTTAATTATAGCAAAATACAATGCCACATAAAAGAAAGAAAAGCCTTATATCTAATCATTCTTGTTGCATCAAAATCACTTCAATCGTTTGCTTCTAAAAAACTGTTGCAGCAGATCTCTACTCTCCTGTAGTAGTATCCCTGGAATGATTTTTGGATAGTGATTGAACCCTTTGATGTCATTCAAGTTGAAAAGAGTGCCAAAGCTTCCTCCTTTTTCATCGTACGCTCCGAAAATCACCGTTTGTATCCTTGATTGTATGATCGCTCCGGCACACATCGGACATGGCTCTAGAGTTACATATAATTCACACCGATCCAAACGCCATGATCCGAGGTTTTTACTTGCCTGCTCAATCGCAATCAACTCTGCATGATGCAAAGGATTCTGCGTCTCTTCTTTTGAGTTGTAACCTTGGCCAATGATCTTGCCATCAAGGACGATCACGCACCCTACAGGCACTTCATCCTTGGAGAATGCCATTTTTGCTAATATAAGAGCTTCTTCCATGAACACGGTATCCATATGTTCCCTCCAAAGAAAATAAAAGCTATCACACACATAAGAGCCACCTTAAGGCTGCTGTCTTCCGACCCTGACCTGGTTCAGTAGGTAATGTTGTGATAGCACGTTTAATTATACATGTTTTCTATTATTTTTCAATCTTTTCCAAGCCCCCAAAATATGTTCTTAATGCATTAGGAATAGTAACACTCCCATCTTCGTTTTGATAGTTCTCCAAAATTGCTGCAACGGTTCTTCCCACGGCAAGTCCGGATCCGTTGAGGGTATGAACAAACTCATTTTTCCCTTTTGCTTCTTTTCTAAAACGAATGTTTGCTCTTCTTGCCTGAAAGTCTCCAAAATTCGAACATGAAGAAATTTCACGGAATGTTTGTGATGAAGGCAACCACACTTCCAAGTCATATGTGTGTGAACTGCTAAATCCAAGGTCTCCAGTGCATAATTCGACCACACGATAAGGAAGTTCGAGTCTTTTCAGAACTTCTTCCGCATTGTTGGTAAGTTTTTCCAACTCTGCCTCTGAATCTTCAGGTACAACAAACTTGACCAACTCAACCTTGTTGAATTGATGTTGTCTTATGATTCCTCGAGTATCTCTTCCTGCTGATCCAGCTTCTGCTCTGAAACAAGGTGTGTAAGCCGTATAACAAATCGGTAGTTGTTCCAATGACAAGATCTCGTTTGCATGATAATTCGTTACAGGGACTTCGGCTGTAGGGGCTAGATAATACCCAAATGGTTCTACCTTAAAGGCATCTTCCTCAAACTTTGGAAGTTGTCCTGTCCCAAACATACTGGCTGCATTGACCATAAACGGCGGCATCATCTCTGTGTAACCATGCTCACTTGTGTGAAGATCAAGCATGAAGTTAATCAATGCTCTTTCGAGTTTGGCACCCATTCCTTTGTACACTGTAAAACGTGTGCCTGTGATTTTTGCTCCTCCCTCGAAATCCAAAATATCAAGCGACACCCCAAGATCCCAATGCGCTTTGGGCTCGAATTCGAACACCCTTGGCGTCAAATGTGTACGTAACACCTTGTTGTCATCCTCGTTTGAACCAATAGGAATTGTTTCACGTGGAACATTCGGAAGAAAATACATGCGTTGCTGAAATTGATCCTCGATGGATGCAAGTTCTTGATCCAAAACAGCGATTTTGCTGTTTGCTTCTGCTACCTCTTCCATCAGAGCACTCGCATCTTCTCCTTTTTTCTTAAGTTGTCCTATATTTTTAGATGCTTCGTTTCGAAAACTCTTCAGTGTTTCTACTTCCTGGATAATTTCTCTTTTATGCTTATCCAAATCGACGATTTCGTTGATCACCGAATAATCTCCCCCTCGTTTATTTAGGTCTTCGATTATTTTCTGGGGGTTCTCGCGAATCGATTTTATATCTAACATATACCCTCCTTAGATGTTTCACGTGAAACAACACATTTTTGATTTATTGACTAATTCATTTTACCACTTAACCTCATACAATAAAAGAGCACTATTCGTGCTCTTTGTGGTTGTTAGGTATGACTGCTACGGATGAAACTTTAGCTCCGTTGTTTATCTGGATCAACTTGACCCCTTGAGTATTTCTTCCATATGTACCAATGTCTTTGGCAGAAATCCTGATTACTTGCCCTCCGTCCGTAACGATCAGCAAGTCTTCATGTCCTTCCAAGGCCCTGAGGGTCACTAACTCACCATTCTTATCAGTAAGATTGATCGTCTTAACCCCTTTTACACCGCGATTTGTCAGTCGATATTCATCTAATTCTGACTTCTTACCATATCCTCTTTCGGTGATTGCCAGTAGATAAGTTCCTTCTTTATCGGTCGTCATGCCAACAACAACTGATCCATCTGTTTTGAACCCAAGTACCCCTGCTGCACTACGGCCCATGGCTCTAACATGTTTTTCATTAAAACGAACTGCTTTGCCGTTGGATCCGGCAATGATGATTTCATCATCTCCTGAGGTTTGTTTGACAGCAATCAACTCGTCATCATCATTGAGACGGATCGCTATTTTGCCTGATTGTCGAATCGACTCGAATTCATCCACTTTGACCCGCTTCACTAATCCTTGTTTCGTTGCAAAGATCAAATAACTTGATTGATCGTCGTTTTTGATGGAAACAAGAGCTCTTACTTTTTCCTCTTTGTTCAAATTCAGTAGGTTGACAACAGGTAATCCTTTTGCTGTTCTTCCTGATTGAGGAACTTGATATCCTTTGATCCTATAGACTTTTCCAAAGTTTGTAAAAAGCAAAAGAAAATCATGTGTGCTCATGAACATGAACTGGTCCACGATATCGTCTGAATGGGTTGTCATTCCCTTTACACCCTTACCTCCACGGTTTTGGATGTGATAAGTATCTACTGTAGTTCGCTTGATATACCCGTTGAGAGTCAATGCGATCACAACATCTTCTACCGGAATCAAATCTTCATCTTGCATATCGAGTGCTGAATCCAGTATTTCAGTCCTGCGTTGATCGGAAAACCTCCGTTTGATCTCCAAAAGTTGCTCTTTTACGATGTTTTCAACTCTTGATTCTTTCTCTAAGATATCTTTGTAATCAGCGATCGCCTCTTGTAATTGTATGTACTCGTCTTCTATTTTATCTCTTTCAAGTCCGGTCAAACGACGTAATCGCATGTCCATGATCGCTTTTGCTTGGATCTCACTCAAACCAAATCTCTCGATCATGGTAGCCATTGCGGTTTGATCATCAATTGAAGACCGGATGATACTGATGATTTCATCAATATTATCCAATGCGATACGCAACCCTTCCAAAATATGAGCACGTTCAAGTGCTTTATTCAACTCAAAGCTAACTCTCCGTCTAACAACTTCTTTTTGATGATCGATATAAACACCCAAGGCTTCTTTGATGCCCATCTGTTTTGGAGCACCCTCGACCAATCCCAGCATATTGATACCAAAACTCGTCTGCATCGAACTCATGCGATACAGTTGATTTAGTATGACTTCTGCTTGTACATCCTTTCTCAACTCAATAACTATGCGTATGCCATCACGATTCGATTCGTCACGGAGATCCGTGATGCCTTCGATTTGCTTCTCACGTACTAAAGCTGCGATCTTCTCAACAAGAGTCGCCTTATTCACTTGATATGGTATCTCAGAAACGATGATGCGTTTTTTTCCTGTTTGTGTTTCAACGATATCGGCTTTCGATCGTATGATTATCGATCCTTTACCTGTTTCGTATGCTGCTTTGATGCCAGCCCTTCCCAGGATGTATCCACCTGTTGGAAAATCAGGTCCTTTGATCACATCCATCAGTTCTATCATCTCGATTTCAGGATTCTCCATGATTGAAATCGTTGCATCGATCGTTTCACCAAGATTATGAGGAGGGATATTGGTTGCCATACCGACAGCGATGCCGGTAGCCCCGTTGACAAGCATGTTTGGAAAGTAAGAAGGCAATACTGAAGGTTCTTTCTCTTCTCCGTCATAATTATCAACAAAATCAATCGTATCTTTTTGGATGTCTTTGATCAACTCCATGGCGATCTTTGACATTCTGGCTTCGGTATAACGCATAGCTGCTGCGCTATCTCCATCGACTGAGCCGAAGTTACCATGTCCATCGACCAACATATGTCTATATGAAAAATCCTGAGCCATACGAACCATAGTCTCATACACTGCAACATCTCCATGAGGATGGTACTTACCGATCACTTCCCCTACGATCCTCGCAGATTTCTTGTAAGGTTTGTCACTATGCATCCCCAGATCGTTCATCGCATACAAAATCCTTCGATGAACAGGTTTCAGACCATCTCGAACATCAGGCAACGCTCTGGCAACAATAACAGACATTGCATAATCCAAAAAGGAAGTTTTCATTTCAGAAGTGATATTCACATTTTTGATTTGTTTGTTTTCTTCCATAACTACTCCTTTCTAGATGTCCAGGTTTTTCACAAATCGGGCATTATCTACAATAAACTCACGTCTTGGTTCAACGTCATCGCCCATCAACATCTCAAACACCTGATCTGCTTCCAATGCATTGTCGATATCCACTTGAATCAATGTTCTGGTTTCAGGATCCATGGTCGTCTCCCACAATTGGTCAGGGTTCATCTCACCAAGACCTTTGTATCGTTGGATATTGATTTTATCTCCTAACTCATTTTTGATTCGGTCAGCATCTGCTTCTGTATATGCATATCGAATCACATTCTGTTTGGATATCTTGTAAAGCGGAGGTTGTGCAATATACACGAAACCGCCTTCGATCAGAGGCTTTAAAAACCGATAAAAGAAAGTCAATAACAACGTTCTTATGTGCGATCCATCAACATCGGCATCAGTCATGATGACGATCTTATGATATCTTAGTTTCTCAAGATCAAAATCCTCACCTATCCCACAACCAAAAGCCGTGATCATCGATCGGATCTCGTTGTTGTCGAATATTTTATGTACTCTGGCTTTCTCAACGTTGATTACTTTACCACGGAGAGGCAATATTGCCTGAAATTCGCGATTTCGACCTAGTTTTGCCGATCCCCCGGCGGAATCACCCTCCACCAGAAAGATTTCAGTAGCTGCTGCATCTGTGGAAGAGCAGTCCGCCAACTTACCTGGAAGAGCAGATATTTCCAGAGCACTTTTTCTTCGTGTAAGTTCTCTCGCCTTTTTGGCTGCCATTCTTGCTTTTGAAGCAATGATGGATTTCTCTATGATCGTTTTTGCCTGGGATGGGTTTTCTAGTAAAAACCTCTCCAACTGTTCTGCAAAGACACTTGATACAACTCTTCTGACTTCGGCATTCCCGAGTTTGGTCTTAGTTTGGCCTTCGTATTGAGGATCTGGATGTTTGACAGATACGATTGCCGTCAATCCCTCTCTGACATCATCTCCAATCAGACTCTCATCATCTTTTTTTAACATTCCTGCCTCTTTGGCGTAGTTATTGATGATCCTGGTCAAAGAGGATCTGAACCCCTCTTCGTGGGTACCACCTTCATGTGTGTTGATGTTGTTGCAAAATGAATACAGGTTCATGATAAATCCATCGTTGTATTGCATGGCAACTTCAACAAGTATTCCATCTTCTTCTCCTTCAACATAGATCACATCAGGATGGATCGGATTTTTGTTTTTGTTGATAAAATCAACATACTCCTTGATACCTCCGTCATAACGGTATGAAATGCGTTTTTTGGGAGCATGTTCTCTCAAGTCCTCAAAAACGATGCTTATTCCCTTGTTTAAAAAAGCAATTTGTCTTAGTCGATCACGGATTAGTTCATGATTATATACAGTGGATTCAGTAAATATGATTGGATCTGCCTTAAACACCACTTTACTGCCTGTTTTCTCTGTTTCGCCGATCACGGTGACACCATTGATGGCTTTGCCTCCGTTTTCGAATCGTTGATAATACGTTTTCCCTTCGAAATACACAAAAACTTCCAAAAATTCAGACAATGCGTTGACGACCGAAGCACCGACACCATGAAGACCTCCGGACACTTTATAAGCACCTGAACCAAATTTACCGCCAGCATGCAGGATAGTAAAAATCGTTTCAATTGTTGAAACACCTGTTTTCTCATGGATTCCGATCGGTATCACACGTCCGTTGTCTTCTACGGAAACGACGTTTTCTGGGTCGATCATGATTGTGATATTATCAGCATATCCCGCCAATGCTTCATCGATTGCATTGTCTACGATTTCCCACACCAAATGATGCAAGCCTCGTTCGGATGTAGATCCAATGTACATTCCTGGTCTTTTTCTTACGGCTTCTAAACCTTCCAACACTTGGATATCGCTCGATGTGTATGTATGTTTGTTTTGTGTCATTCGCTAAACCCCTTTATAACACTGTTTTGATCCACTTGGTAGATCATCATGTGGTTTCGATCGATCGTTTGGATGTCACTTAAATCAGTTGTGGTAACGATCGTTTGGATGTCTTTTGGCATGCAACGCAGAAAGGTTTCCCTTCTTTGTTGATCGATTTCAGAGAACACATCATCCAATAAAAGTATGGGAGAGATGTTCTTGGTTTTTTGGATATACTTGACCAACGCTAGTTTTATCGAGATGATAAGCAATCTTTTTTGCCCTTGCGAAGCATATTCTTCAACGTTACGACCATCAAACTGAACGATCATATCATCTCTGTGAACACCAACATGAGACAATCTATACAACAGATCTTTCTTTCTTGATTGTTGTATTACACTCATGATGTGTTTTTCTCTGTCTGTTTCTTCTAAATCATACACTGTTTCGTATTTTACGTCGATGTTAGCTTCTTCTGAAGATAGTTTCTGGTAAATATCTGTTAGTTGTTGATTCAAGAACTCGATGAACTCTTCCCTGAATCGTATGATCTCTATCTGAGCGGTCGTAAGTTGGTGATCAAGTGATACGATATACTCTTCTTCTGGGTTGTTGTGTTTTAAGTATGTGTTTCTTTCCTTTAGAAGGCGATTGTAATTAAACAATGCCTCAACAAGAGGTTGAGTACACTTCGATCCCTCAATGTCCAAAAAACGGCGTCTGTTTTTGGGAGATGTATCAAAAAAATCCATGTCCATCGGAGAAAAAAGCACTGTGTGTATTTTCCCGATATGGTTTTTTATCGATAATACCGGTGTTTTGTTAAACAAGATGGTTTTTCCTTGTGGGTGAAGAACAGCTGTTACCGTATGTTTGATTTTATCATCTTCAAACACTCCTACGATTTTAGACATATTTTTTCCTGTTCTGATCATTCGTTGTTCATCCTTGACCCGAAATGAACGTCCAGTCGTAAGAAAATATACACTTTCAAGCAAATTGGTTTTGCCTTCTCCGTTATTTCCGACAAAGACCGTTGTATGCTCGTGAAAGCCTACATCCACTCTCGAAAAATTTCGAAAGTCGATCAGTTTTAATGAATCAATTCTCATTTTCTAAAACGATTTTCTTTTTGTTGATGGTGATGACATCACCAACATAAAGTTTTCTTCCTCGTCGTTCCTCACTTGTATCGTTGACCATGATTTTGTTTTCGCCCAAGAACCATTTTGCATCACTTCCAGAGTCAATAAACCCTTCTTTTTTCAATAATTGTCCTAGAGTGATAAAGTCTCCCTTGATTTTCACCATATGATCCTCTCCATGCTAACTCACTAAATAAGCCCCTTAGGGCTTAGTAGCTTATGAATAAGTTCTTACCGGAAGCACCAGCTGTAAGACCGTATCATCCTCTGTCGAGCGAAGCACAAAAGGCTTCATATCTCCACTAAACTCAATCTTTACGATTGGTCCTGTGAGTGCTCTGATAGCATCAAACACATACCTTCCACTAAAAGAAATTTCCAGTGGAGCTCCTTTGTATTGGATCGCCGTCAATTTCTCTTTGGAATAACCCACTTCCTGTGATCTGCTTGAAACAACTATCTCGTTTTCAGAGGCTGACAAACGAATGATCGAGATCCCCTCACTTTTGATGAAGGATGCTCTATCGATCGCATTCAAGATGTCTCTTGCGTCCACTAATAACTCGTAATTGAATTCTGTCGGAATGAGTCGGTTTGTTTCTGGATAAAGACCGTCGATCAATCTGGATTGGATCACGATATGATCTATCCAGAACTGCACTTTTTTATCAGAAACACATACAACCACATCACTTTCTCTTTCGATCGATTTCGCAATCTCCGATAAAGCTTTTGAAGGTATGGTGATATTGAAGTTTCCACTTTCGTTGAGTTTGACGATTTTTCTTGCCAAACGGTAACTGTCTGTTGCTACACATTCCAGTGTGTTTCCTTCTTTTTTAAAATTGACCCCCGTTAAAACAGGGCGTGTTTCTTTGTCGCTTGTAGCAAAGGCTGTCTGATTGATGATTTTTAATAACGTGCCTGCTTCGATCGTAAATTGTTTATCGGGTTTTGAAAAATCTATGGTTGGATAATCGATCGCTTTGGTTCCGTTGATGTTGAATTCAGCATAGTAGCCACTGATTCTTGTCAACGAACCATCCAACAACTCAACATGGATCTCATCTGAATCGATTTTCCTGACAATCTCCAAGATGTACTTCGCTTCGATCACGATCGATCCTTTTTCTTTGATGTCGAGATTGAAGTCTTCGTCATCGCTTGTCAGTCTTTTTTGGATCGAAATAAAAGAATCACTTGCTGTAAGTAATATCTCGTTATCAAAAACTTCAATTTTGATACCCGACAATGCTGGAAGTGGTGAGTTTGCTGAGATAGCTCTTGCCACAGTCGTCAGAGCATTATTGAAGTACCTCTTTGAAATTTTGAAATCCATACACTTTCCTCCTTTTATCTTAAATAAAGATAATTATTATTAAGGGTGTTGAGAATGTGGAAAACTTCCAAAAACCCTATATTTACTATATTATTTTACCACTTTTTTATGTTAAATAAAAGTGGATAAATTTGTTGATAATCACAATAATTGCTTCTCTATCTCACCAATCGCAACAGATAAGAAGGTATCTGTTTTAAGTTGTTTTTCTATCTTTTCACAAGAACTGATAATAGTGGAGTGATCTCTTTTACCAAACTCTTCACCGATCTTGATAAAAGGTAGATCCAAGTGCTTTCTACATAAATATATCGCGATATGTCTTGCGTTTGAGATGTTTTTAGTTCTTGATTTTGATACAAGTTGTTGTTTTGTTAGGCCGTAATAATCAGAGACGATTCTTTTGATTTTGTTTACAGACAGTTCTTTATCACCGGCAACAGGTTGAGTCTTGAAAGCGCCCACAGCCATTTTAAAGTCGATATGACGGTCAGCACCAAAATTGATGGAATAAAATATGATTCGATTCAAAGCGCCTTCCAGTTTTCGAACATCTTTTGAGAAGTTGGTTGCGATATAAGTCAAAACATCATCATCGATCATCGAAGAGTCAAGACTGTGATGCTCCATTTTGAGTTTCAAGATTGCCAAAGATGTCTCAAACTCAGGTGAATCGACTCCAACAGATAAACCTGAAGAAAACCTGCTGATCAAGCGGTCTTCCAAACCTTTGATCTCTGTAGGATGGCGGTCTGAAGTGATGACGATTTGTTTTCGATTGTTAACAAGTTCATTGAAAACATGAAAAAACACTTCGTGTGATTTTTCTTTTCCTGCCAAAAACTGAACATCATCCATTAATAACACATCGATGTTCTGTAGATTTTGTTTGAATTCTTCGATCGTATTGTCTTTGATGGCTTGTACGACACAACTAACAAAATCAGAGCTAGACGTGTAATAAACAGATTTGGCTGGATTATTTTTCTTAACGTAATTACCAACTGCGTTCAACAAGTGAGTTTTTCCCAAGCCTGAATTCCCATAAATAAACAAAGGATTGTAAAATTTTCCAGGGCTATATGCACAAGCCAACGCAGCTGAATGACTTTCTTTGTTGCTTGGTCCCACGATGAAGTTATCAAATGTATATGATTCAAGAAGATTATCTTCAACTTGCTGTTTTGGGGTGTGGTTTGTTTTGTTATTGTTTTTGTATTCTTCTTCCAGCATGACATCACAATAAATCTCACGATCAAGAATCCTTTGCAGGATGGTGTTTATCTTTTCGATTTCCTGGATCAGGATGACTTTTTGCAAGTGAGTCCTGACAGTCACAACAGCATGTTTGTTTTGGATGTCATTCAAACTGGCCTCTTGGAAATAAGTGTTCATCACTATATCTTCCAAATGCCCTTCATCGACTAAAAGATGTTTGGTCTTTTTCCAAATGTCTTCTAAATATAATTCTGCGACGGTCATAAAAAACTGCTCCTTAAGCTGTGTATACATTTTACATAAAAGCAACTGTATTTTCCACAGCAATATTTCCTTGTTTTGAGTTATCCACAAACGAAGCATAAAGAATGTCCTTTATTTAGACAAGAAATGGCCACTTTTCCACAATAATCAACAAGATGAATTTTGTGGAGAAAGTAAAAATTTTCATTGTGGACAACTTATAGGTTGATTTTGTTATTTGTTTGTGGATGAATGCAAGACGAAACATTAGTTATAAACACATGAAAACTCAGTATTTACTTGCGTTTTGTTGAGTTTTCCCATTTTTCAACGATTGTTGAAACAACATAGGATAAAATTGTTGAAAACTTTGGGATAAAAAGGAAGTTTTCCACAATCTTCTTATGTGGACAACTCATATTTTTGAAGAATACACGAAAAAAGCTTCAAAGGGAAGGGAATCATCCATTTTGTTGACACATAAAGCTAATTTATGTATGATAGTAAAGCAAATTGTTCTATGAGAAAGTGAAGGTGAACTTACGTGAAAAGAACCTATCAACCAAGCAAAAGAAAACACCAAAAAACACACGGCTTCAGAGCCCGTATGAAGACAGTGGGTGGCCGTAGGATCTTGGCCAGACGTCGTGCTAAAGGCAGAGAGGTTTTGTCGGCTTGATTAGTCACCTGAGTGGTGGCTTTTTTATTTATGAATAAGATATTCAGGATCCGTGATGAACGAGAATTCCAAAAAATCATAAACCAAAAACGATTCGCGGCAAACAAGGCTTTTGTTATCTATTATTGTGATATGAGTTTAGAGCATGCCAGAGTCGGGATTTCAGTTGGAAAAAAACTCGGAAGAGCGACGGAACGAAACAGGATCAAACGTCAAGTCCGAATGATGTTTCAGGAAATGATGAAGCATTCATTGGATAAAGACATGATTTGCATTGTACGTCAAGGGTATTTGGAGCATTCTTTTAAAGAAAACAAAAAGTTGTTGGAAAATTTAGTATTTAAAGTTAATATAGTAGTTGACGAAAGATGAGCGAAGGAGAATAAAATGTTTAAATCACTGACAAAAAGGTCAAAAATCATAATAAGCAGCGGCTTATTGCTTCTTATATCCGGATGTGCCAGAAACATTGATCAAGATGGTAACATCATTGCTGAAAGAATCATCAGCGCAACCACCAAATTTTCAGACATCTGGTCAAATGAGAGTTGGTTTTCTGCTTTGTTCGTATTCCCGTTGGCAAAAGCGATCAACTGGTTGCAACCTTATATAGGGGTAGCGTTAGCTATCACGGCAATCACCATCTTGATCCATTTACTGACTTTTGGATTGACTGTAAAATCGACGGTTGCAACTCAGAAAATGCAACAACTGAATCCAGAACTTCAAAAGATCCAAAAGAAGTATGAAGGCAAAAAAGATGAGAAATCGCGTATGATGAGTGCTCAGGAAACACAAGCATTGTATGCCAAACACGGAATCAATCCATTTGGTGCTATTTTTTCCACATTCATTCAGTTGCCTGTGATTATTGCGATGTGGCAAGCAGTACAACGTTCAGAAGCGGTGGTCAATGGTACGATCTTAGGAGCAAGTCTGAAAGTGACTCCTCTTAATGGGATCATGGAAGGGCAGATCCTCTATATTATTATCTTTGCTTCAATGGGGTTGTTTCAATTTTTGTCGATGCAGCTTCCTGCCATTTTAGCAAAAAGAAAAGCAAAAAATGCTCCAAAACGCCCAAACGACCCACCTGCACAAAACAGCCAAAAAGGATTGATGTACGGCATGTGGGCAATGATCATGTTTATTTCGATCAACTGGCCAACTGCAATGTCTCTTTATTGGATGGTGAGCGCCGGTGTCAGAGTTGTTCAGACGCTCTTTATACAATGGCGCTACATTGATTGATCAAAGGAGTTGATAATATGAAAGTATACTCAGGAAAGAACCTCGAAGAAGTCCTAAACACAGCAGCCCAAGAGAAACAAGTAACCGTTGATGAACTCACTTATTATGTTATTAGTGAGAAACAAGGTTTTTTGGGTTTTGGATCTGAAGTAACAGCAGAAGTGTATGCACAAAAAGATGTGATGGACTTTTTGAAAGACTATGTTGAAACATTTTTGCATCACTACGATCCTGAGGCAACAGCATATGTCAAAAAGGAAAATGACCTGATCAAAATTTCGATCGATGCATCCAACAATGCGATCCTTATCGGTAAAAATGGGCAAACACTCCAAGCGATCAATACGGTTGTCAAAGGGGCGGTCAACTCATATTTCAAGCATCGCTTTCAAGTAGTGGTGGATATCAACAATTACAAGAAAGACCGATATGAAAAAGTCCGTGCCATGGCAACTCGCATCGCAAAGAATGTCCAACGGACAAAGATCGCAGCAGTTCTTGATCCGATGCCTAACGATGAACGAAAGGTCGTCCATCAAACACTTTCCAAGATGCGAAACATCAGAACCGAAAGTGAAGGTGAAGGTAAAAACAGACGATTACGAATCTTTTTTGATAAGTCAGGCGATTAACTTTCCATCAGTGGAAAGTTTTTTGTTTTGATTTTTCCATGTATAATAAGGTAGGTATGACAATGAAGATGATCGTAGGGCTTGGAAATCCCGGGAAAAAATATGAGTTCACACGCCACAATATTGGTTTTTTGGTGTTGGATGAAATAGCAAAAAGCTTGGGAGTCATCAAATATCAATCAAAATACAATGCTCACATCGCTTCCGTAGAATACGAAGGTGTCAAAGTCATTTTATGCAAACCTCAAACATACATGAATCTTTCGGGAGAGGCAGTGTTGTCTGCTATGAACTATTACAAGATCGAGCCAGGCAATGTGATCGTCATCAGTGATGATATGGATCTACCTCCCGGGAAAATAAGGATTCGTCCTTTTGGTGGTGCGGGAGGGCAAAAGGGTTTGAAAAACATCATCGATCGTCTACAAACCAACATGTTTCCAAGAATCAGGATCGGAATCGGGAAAAACCCAAACATTGATGCTGCCGATTATGTTTTAGGGAAGTTTGAAAAAGAAAATTATGACCGTTACATCCAAAGTATCCAACAGGCAACACAAGCGGCCTTGGTTTTTGTGACCAAAGGGCTTGAAACAGCCATGAATCAATACAACAAAAACAATGATGAAGACAATACTCCAGATACTGAGTGAACATCCTGCAATACATGCATTCAACAGTAACCAAGAACGTTTTTGTAACCTTTCCATTGAACAAGAAGCGCTTTTGATCGCTGCCTCTTATCATGAGCGTCCACGCCCGCTGATCATCATCAAGCCGAACCTATACTTGGCAAGGCAACTGTATGATAAGCTTGACAGCTTGCTTTCTGCTTATGAAGGTCTTTTTTTGTACTCTCAGGAAGATTCGCTGCGAGTCGAAGAAATAGCAACATCCACGATCTCACAGGCAGACAAGATCGAAGCAATGATCAAAACGATCATGCATCCCAACCCATTGTGTGTCACACATGTTGGAGCAGTGATTCGAAAAATACCTCACAAAGAAACGATTCTAAAGCATATCATTCATATAAAAACCGACCAACAGATGAACTTGGAGACATTGCTTGATAACATCAGGGATTTAGGGTATACCAAAACCATCCGTGTCGATCAGCCACTGATGTACGCCAATCGCGGAAACATCGTGGATGTGTATGATATCGCATACGAGCACCCTATACGGATCGAGTTTTTTGATGATTTCGTTGAAAGCATCCGATTGTTTGATATCCACTCTCAAAGAACCATCCAGCCACTAACTGAAATCACGGTTTATCATGCAACAGACATGCTTTGGACAAGCAATCAAAAACAAAAGATGAGTTCAATGATTCACTCAGTGATCAATGATCTTGGTCACCAACAAGACCAACACTTGATAAGTCAGCTAAAAAATGACCTCGATGAGCTTTACCAGGACAGTTATCATCCTCGCCTATATCCCTTTTTTGCAATGTGTGATGACACCACATCGATTTTGAGCTATTTTGATCAACCGCAAGTGGTCATTTCCAGCAAAGAACAAGGATTAAGCAGTTTTACAAAAGTGATCGAAGACAATTTTGACTACTTATCAGAACGATTCGAACAACATAAAGTCATCGATCATGACAACCTTTTTGAAGATTTGTTTACGATCATGGCACGATACAAACCGCTTGAAATACATCAGTTTCAAACAAGTAACGAAATATCGTTGCCATGGCATCCTGTGGACTTGGGATCATCCACTCTCAAACATAAAATCAAGATCATTGAAAAACAATATGCCGGATACAAGAAGATAATGATCATTTCGCCAGGATATGCACCACCTTTGATCGAAGCTCTGATCCAGCAAGAAGTCCAATATGTGATGTCTGCAGGTCAGTACTTTGATCAAACCATCAACATCCAGATAGGGGATTTGGATTTTGGGTTTGAATACAAAGACAAAAAACTGGTGATCATCAGTGAAAAAGAATTGTTTCAAACAAAAAAGACACCAGCAAAGCATATCAACCGTTTCAAAGAAGCTGAAGCGCTAACATCTTACGATCAACTAAAGTCAGGTGATTATGTCGTCCATCAAGAACATGGCATAGGGAAATACTTGGGTATCGTCAATAAAACGGTCCACGGGATCAAAACAGATTACCTGCATATCGCATATCGCGATGATGCCAAGCTGTTTATTCCTTTGGAACAATTCCAATTAGTACGAAAGTTCGTTTCGATGGAAGGAATCGTGCCAAGACTCAACAAACTGGGTACATCCGAGTGGCAAAAAACAAAACAAAAAGTCTCTGAGAGTGTCTCCATGATCGCTGAAGAGCTCATAGCCTTATATAGTGAAAGAGAAAAGCATATCGGGCATGCATACAAAGAAGACGATCCTCAGCAAAAACAATTCGAAGATGAGTTCGAGTATGAAACCACTGAAGATCAAAAAATCGCGATAGAAGAAATCAAAGCAGACATGCAAAGCTCAAAACCAATGGATAGGTTGCTGTGTGGGGATGTGGGGTTTGGAAAGACCGAAGTTGCCATGAGAGCAGCATTCAAGGCTGTCAGCGAGAACAAACAGGTGGCTTTTTTGTGTCCAACCACGGTGCTCTCATTTCAACATATCAAAACGTTTAGCGAAAGATTCAAAAACCACGCAGTCAATATCGAGCTTCTCAACCGATTCGTGTTGCCGAGTGTACAAAACAGGATCATCAGAGATGTCAAGCATCACAAAGTAGACATTCTTATCGGAACTCATCGCATCTTGTCTCAGGATATCAAGTTCGCGGACTTGGGGCTGTTGATCATCGATGAAGAACAACGTTTCGGTGTGGAACACAAAGAGAAAATCAAGCAACTCAAGCAGTCGATCGATGTGCTCTCATTAAGTGCAACACCTATCCCCAGAACGCTGCAAATGTCTTTGATTGGATTGCGATCGTTGTCTCAGCTCAATACACCTCCACAAAACAGGATGCCGATCCAAACTTACATCGTGGTCAAAAACAGGCTGTTGATCAAGGAGATCATCGAGCGTGAGTTAAGTAGAAACGGACAAGTATTTTACCTTTTCAATCAGATCGACAGGATCTTTGAGGTAGCACGCCAAATACAACAGGATATCCCCGATGCATCCATCGGTGTCGCTCATGGAAAGATGGATCGGGACACCATCGAAGATGTGATGATCCGCTTTATGAACAATGAATATCAGATCTTGGTTTGTACCACCATCATCGAAACAGGGATCGATATCCCAAATGCCAATACGATGATTGTGGACCAGGCAGAAAACTTCGGACTGTCTCAGCTTTATCAGATCCGTGGAAGGGTAGGTAGATCTGATCGAGTGGCCTACACATATTTGATGTATCCACCTAAAAAGCAGCTTTCGGAAGTGGCTCAAAAAAGATTGCAGGCCATCAAAGAGTTCACACAGCTAGGGAGTGGATACAAGATCGCGATGCGTGACTTGACCATTCGTGGTGCCGGAGATATGCTTGGAGAGAAACAATCAGGATTTATCAATACCGTTGGGATGGATATGTATATTGAACTGCTGAAGGAAGCGATTTTGATCAAACAGAACAAACCTGTAGAGAAAATCGACATCGAGCCACCTCTCAATGTCCATGTAGAGGCATACATCCCCAAGACATTCACAGACGAAGATTTGTCAAAAATCAATATCTACCAACAAATCCAGAAGATCAAGTCCTTGGCCCAACTTCAGCAGTACAGTGACGAGATCATCGACAATTATGGAAGACTTCCAGGATCAGTTTCCATGCTCTTTGAAAAGAAACGTCTGGAAATCATGCTTAAAGAACCGAGGGTCGAATCATTCAAAGAAAGAGCCAGCCATATCGAGTGTGTTTTTACTCAAACATACAGCCAAACGATCAACGGCATTGCCTGGTTTGAGGCAGTCAGTGAGATTTCATCTCACATCCAGTTGAAATACACGAAAAACAAGATCAGCATCCACATCAAGAAAATCGATGACTGGTTGTTGTTGCTAAACAAGGTGCTGATCGAGACGAAAAAGGAGAAATATCATGCGGATCGACAAGTTTCTTAAAGTTGCTAGAGTCGTCAAAAAACGATCGATCGCCAAAGTGCTTGCTGATAATGGCAAAATAAAGATCAATGGGAAGATCAGCAAGCCTTCGACGGAGGTCGATATCAAGGACATCATCGAATTGACTTTCGGCCATCGTCAGTTCACGATTAGGGTGACCAGCTTGTTGCTCAATCCAAAGAAAACCGAAGCAGAGACGATGTATGAGATCATTGAACAATAATCGATGAATCGCACAAACTTGCATTTTGAAGTGTACCTAGTATAATTAAAGACGCAAAAGAAGGTGGATCCATGGCAAAAAAGAAAAGAAGCAAAGTAAAACAAACGCTCATCAATGTGATCGTGATCGGCATCTTTTTTGTTGCAGTATATCTTTTATACCAAGTCTCCATGGAGATCGTAGCAACTGTCCAATTACGCAATCAACTGAATGATGTCCAGGAACAATTGGAAATCATCGAAAAGGAATATGAGTTTCTGGTGGAACAAAAAGATAAACTTCTGGACCCTGAGTATGTCAAAAGCTATGCACGGTCCGGATTCATGCTATCCAAGGATGGCGAGCAGATTTTCTTCTTGCCTCAGGCAGATGATAATGAATAACGACGGATCCCCGTTGTTATTTTAATAAAGAGGAGGATATTATGAGTAGAAGACCACTTGTATTTGTAGTGATGGATGGAGTTGGCATCAGTGAAAAAACATATGGCAATGCAGTATTGCAGGCATATACTCCATTTTTGGATGCAGCAATGAAAAATGAACCTCATTTGTTGATGAAAGCACATGGAACAGCTGTGGGCTTACCTACTGATGAGGATATGGGCAACTCCGAAGTTGGACACAATGCTTTGGGCTGTGGCCAAATCTACTCACAAGGAGCGAAACTGGTCAATGAATCCATCGCAGATGGTTCGATCTATGAGTCCGAAACATGGAAAGAGCTTGTTGCATATTCCAAAGACCATACGATGCATTTTATCGGATTGTTGTCTGATGGGAATGTCCATTCGCATATCACCCATCTCAAATCATTGATTTCTCAGGCAAAAACCGAGAAAATCAAAAATGTTCGCATACATGCTCTGCTTGATGGACGGGATGTCCCTTCCAAATCAGCATTGGAGTATATCGATGCCATAGAAGAACACATGGCTTCACTCAATGACGATACTTTCCATGCCTGTATCGCCAGTGGCGGTGGGCGGATGAAAGTGACCATGGACCGATATGAAGCCGAATGGTCGATGGTGGAACTAGGATGGAAAACCCACGTATTGGGAGAAGGTCCAATGTTTGCCAGCGCAACGGAAGCCATCACCCAAAATCGTGAGCGTGAAGATGTATCTGATCAATATCTTGATGCCTTTGTTATTGCCAAAGACGGAGTTCCGGTAGGGAAGATCCAAGACAATGACAGTGTGGTTTTCTTCAACTTCAGAGGAGACAGAGCACTTGAGATATCCAGGGCTTTTGAAGAAGAAGGTTTTGATAAATTTGAAAGAGTAGTACCAAATGTCAAGTACGCCGGTATGCTTCAGTATGACGGAGACCTGCAAATTCCAAAACGCTTTTTGGTTGCTCCGCCACGCATTAAAAACACCTTAACAGAACACCTTCTCAAGCATGATATCCGCATGTTTGCCATATCTGAAACTCAAAAGTATGGACATGTGACCTATTTCTGGAACGGAAACAAAACCGGAAAATTCAGTGAGAAACATGAAACTTTCGTAGAAATCAAATCAGACCTTGTTCCATTTGAACAACGACCATGGATGAAGGCAGCTGAGATCACCGACAAGCTGATCGAAGCGATCAAAAGCAAAGAATACGACTTCTTGCGGATCAATTATCCAAACGGAGACATGGTTGGCCATACAGGTAACTTACTTGCTACCATCATCAGTGTCGAAACAGTCGATTTGATGCTTAGTCGCGTCAAACGTGCCGTTGATGAGGTCAATGGTATCCTGGTGGTCGTGGCAGATCACGGGAATGCCGATGAAATGTACGAGAAAACCAAAGATGAGACAAAACCACCCAAACCCAAAACTGCTCATACACTTAATCCGGTGCCATTTATCGTCATCAACAAAGATGTTTCGCTCAAAGAAGGAGCATTCGGATTGGCGAATGTTGCAGCCAGCTTGTGTGATTTAATGGACATCGAACCCAACCCTGTTTGGGAACAAAGCATGATAGAAAAGTAAAGTTTGAGAAATCAAACTTTTTTTCTGAAATATAGTAGACAATTTTCGACCAGCTGTGTGTTTGATTTGCAAAAACAGTAGTGAATAACTATAATGAAAGCGGATACACATCGAAGTGTAAACCGCGAATAATTACCTAAGAAGGAGGAGTATAGCATGAAAAAGATTCTGAATAGACCAGAAGACGTAGTTGAA
>CALFEZ010000307.1 GCA_937957895.1 uncultured Erysipelotrichaceae bacterium | reverse complement strand
GGTATCCAATCCCATCCCGAAAGAGCATGAGATCCCCAAAGAGATCATGGATCGAATCATCGCTGATGCGGTAATAGAAGCAAACATCAAAGGCATCAAGGGAAAAGATGTCACACCATTTTTGCTTTCACACATAAAAGATAAAACCAAAGGGGCTAGTTTGGTGGCTAACATAGAGTTGATCAAACATAATGCCATCGTCGGAGCACAGTTAGCGATACAGATCACACATGGGAGAACATAATGGAAAGAGTATTGGCGTTACTTAAAAGCAGAGGAGTCTCCAAAGAAGACATCATCGAATGCGTGTATTTTCTTCAAAAGAAATATCATGAAGGACTTACACATGAAAAGATCGTTTATTATGTTGACAGCGTACTAGGCAAACGGGAAGTACAACATGCGATATTTACCGGCATCGCGCTGGATGTGGCGGTGGAAAAGAAGCTGCTTGATAATAAAGAACTCGAAGAGATCATCGCCAGTGATGATGGTTTGTATGGGGTCGATGAGGTATTAGCTTATGGTATCTGCAATCTCTATGGATCGATAGCCTTGACGAACTTTGGTTATATCGATAAGATGAAACCTGGGATCATAGGGCGTTTGAATCGCGCTGATCACACATCGTATTGCCATACTTTTTTAGATGATATCGTGGGTGCGATCGCAGCGGCTGCTGCTAGCAAACTGGCTCACGATAAGGGGTAATTATGAAGAGACTAGTACTGTTTTCCATCTTGATGATCATGGTATTGACAGGGTGTGCAAAAGAAGAAGCACTTCCCATCGTCTCATCAAGGCAGATCATCACGCGGCTAGAAGCAAATGAAACATTGGTTGTCGTCATTGGACAGACCACATGTGGAGCATGCATCCAATACAAGCCTGTTTTGGAAGAAATGCTGAATAACTATGATTTTCCTATGGCTTATGTGGAGTTGGATAAGGACAACCGAAATGATATCAATGAGTTGATCGATAACCATCTGCTAGCAGCATCGGCAACACCAACGACGTATGTTTTCATCGATGGCGAGTTGATCGTATTTTATGTTGGATACATGGACTATCGTGTGCTTAAGGCAAGGTTGGAAGACAACGGGCTGATCGACTAGAAGGAAGCGCAATGTTTGATAAACATGATTGGACAAGGAAACTGAAGGAGTTGGGCGTCAAAAAAGGGATGCTCGTCGTGTTGGATGGCAGACTGGATTACATCCATTACACTATCAGCCAATACAATGCTTTTTTGGATGCCTTGTTTGATTGTGTCACTAGTGAGGGAACGATCGTTTACGTTGCATTTCATCAGGAAATGAGTGAACCAGCACATTGGGAAAAAGATATTCCTGTCATGATTTATCCCAAGATCCGCAAACAGCTGGCTTCTTCAACACAGCTTGTTCCTTTTGAAGACCCACTGGCAATGACGATGTTGCTGAGAGATGACACCATCATCAAGCGTCATCCTGCATTCACCGTGCTGGCGGTCGGGAAATATGCACGGTTTGTGACGAGAAAAATCCCACTGCATTATCCCAATGGGGAGCTTGGACCCATGGAAGCGTGTTTCGATTTGAAGGCACACATCATCATCATGAATGACGTCAGTTTACACTCATATCCTTTCCATTATGCACTATCCAAACAAACTGATGTCCCGATCTATGTCCATGGTGGAGTGATGATCGAAAACGGAACGGTGCGTTGGCAGAAATATCTGGATGTCAAAGTGTCGTACACTTTGATGAAGCAAAGGATGCAAAAAATCGTCGATCTCAAAAAATCAAAACAAGTTGAGATCTTCAACGATAAGCTATATATGATGGCATGTGAACATATCATCGGAGGTGGAACATGAGAACAGAGATCGTTGTTAGCAAAGGAAAAGAATCATTTGAGGATGCAGCCAAGCTGCGTCAAGAAGTGTTTGTAAATGAGCAAGGGTTTGTGGATGAGTTTGATGAAATCGATGATTTTGCATGGCATGTGACCTTGTATCGTGATGGAGAATGTATCGGTACCGGTCGTGTGTATGCCTTTGAAGTGCAACCGGATGAGTTCCATATCGGTCGGCTTGCAATCAAAAAGCCGTATCGTAAAAAAGGATACGGCAGAGTCATCATGACAGAGCTCGAGAAGATCGCTTTGGCGAACATGGCTCAAAGGATCGTGCTTTCAGGTCAAGTTCAAGCATTGGACTTCTATCGCTCCTGTGGTTATCTGCCAGAAGGAGAAGTCTATCTTGATCAACACGAACCACATCAAAAGATGGTAAAAACTCCCTGATCAAAATGTATCGGGGAGTTTTTTTGCAAGCAATGATACGATCATCTGCATGTATTTTTCATCCGTCTGATCAAAGCGAGAATAAGACGGAGAATCGATGTCTAAAACACCAACGATCTTGTCGTTGATAAAAATTGGGACGACCAGTTCGCTGTTGCTGGCACTATCACAAGCGATGTGGCCTTCAAAAGCATGTACATTTGAAACATTGAGAATCGAACGATCCAAAACAGCCTTCCCACAAACCCCATCGTATAATTTGATACGGCTGCATGCTACCTTTCCTTGAAATGGACCAACGATCAATTGGTCTTTTTTGATCAAATAGAACCCAACCCAATTGATGTCTTTGACATACTCATAAAGCAAAGCTGCAACATTTGCCAAATTGGCGATCACATCATCTTCATCCTGAAGCAAAGCATCGACCTGCATCACAAGCAGTTGATATGCTTCTTCCTTATTATCGGGTATCACGGTGTTTTGATGCATGAAAGAGTCCTTTCCTTTTATCTTTATATTATATATGATAAAATGACGATGTGAACAGGGGAGCATCATATGCTGAGAAACAAACCCTTATCACCTGATCTAGATAAAGCTAGCGTAGGGAGTTCAAGCTGTTCCTTACGCCTCGACGACAATGGAGGTGTTTTTTAATGAGTAGCAGAGTTCTAGTAAGAATGGCCATGTATTTGGCAATGTTTGCAGTATTGGATTATGTGGCAGCCACATCCGGATTGTTTCGGATGCCACAAGGGGGATCATTGGGTCTCGGTGCTATCGCTTTGATACTGGCAACCCTTGATCTGGGTTTTGCCAAAGGATTGTTGTTGGCGTTGGTCTCAATACCCTTGCAACAGATCACTTCAGGACCGCTATGGTATCTTCACTGGTTCCAGTTTGCACTTGATTATGTATTGGCTTATGGGGCATATGCGCTCGTAGTACTGTTTCCTATCTATAAGATCGATGGGTTTCACGTCATTACGGGAGTCATCGTTGCCAATACATTGAGATTCGGTTTCCATGTTTTGAGCGGAATGTGGTATTATGAGGTTCCTTTGATGGGATCGCTGATCTACAATGCCTGGTACATGGTGCCGACACTTATACTGACCTTTGTTTTGCTGGGGGGCATCGTACCACGGTTGAATTTGCAGACAAGCAATAAGTAGGCATATTAAAATGGCAGGTGAGCTTATGAAACCAGAACCAAAAAGCATGGTTTACATCCAAAGCTATAAATACAACGGATCGTTGCATCGCACATGGTCCAAGGGATTCGTGCTAAGAAACGACGGAAACGAGACGATCATCATCACATACAAAACATGGGTGATCGAAGCGGACGGTCGGCGCTGGTTCACGCGCGAACCTGCCATTTGCTTTTTTTACGATGACCGATGGTACAATGTGATGTCCATGATTCGCAAAAGCGGGATCTATTTCTATTGCAACATCGCAACCCCGATCGTGTTTGACAAAGAGGCAGTCAAAAACATCGATCTGGATCTGGATATAAAAGTATACCCTGATTTCAGATTTGAAGTGCTGGATGAGGATGAGTTTGTTCAACATCAAAAAACGATGGATTACGATCAAGATATCGTGCGTATCGTAAGATCATCCACAAAACAACTGAGCGAGATCATCAAAAAACGAGAACATCCTTTCAATCATGGATTGATCTTGGATCTCTTTGATGAGTATCTCGCAAGCGCCAACTCAAAAAATGCACTAAAATAGCGGTATTATTGGAACCCGTGAAATTTTAGTAAAATATTCCAAAAAAGATGGTGTTTTCGATTGACTTTAATTACACCCTTTGATATTATAGTAAGGCACCGATAAACGAGTGCAACTTGGATCTTTGAAAACTAAATAGGAAATCAAGTACAAACAAGTACCTAAAAGTACAAACAAGACAAAATTATACTCGTCAAGAGTAGGATAACACAAAGCTAAAAAAGAGCTAAATCAAATGGAGAGTTTGATCCTGGCTCAGGATGAACGCTGGCGGCGTGCTTAACACATGCAA
>CALFEZ010000306.1 GCA_937957895.1 uncultured Erysipelotrichaceae bacterium | reverse complement strand
AATCGGTCATCATCGATGAGGATGTGGAACAAACGATCGAATCATTATCAGATCTTGCACCACTTCACAACCCAGCCAATCTGATCGGATATCGCGCTTTTAAAAAAGAGTTGCCAAATGTTACTCACGTGGCGGTTTTTGATACCGCATTCCATCAAACGATGCGACCTGATATTTACCTTTATCCTATTCCCAGAGAGTTCTACACCAAATACAAAGTACGTCGTTATGGTTTTCACGGAACTTCTCATTACTACGTTTCACAGCGTGTTGCTGAGCTGATGGGAGTATCGATCAACACCCTCAACATCATCACATGCCACCTTGGAAATGGTGCCTCACTTTGTGCTGTGTCAAAAGGGTTTTCAGTCAACACATCCATGGGATTCACTCCACTGGCGGGAATCATGATGGGGACACGCAGTGGTGACATCGATCCAGCGATCTTGACATTCATCATGGATAAGACAGGTCAAACGGCTCAGCAAGTCATGGATATCCTCAACAAAAAGTCTGGCATGCTCGGTGTTTCTGAGATCTCATCGGATGCTCGTGACATCGAAAAAGCGGTTGGTGAAGGAGATGTGAATGCTCGATTGACTCGCGATCTGTATGCCAATCGTATCGCACATACCATCGGCAGTTATTTTGTTCAAATGGGTGGAGTTGATGCAATCGTGTTTACTGGCGGTGTGGGTGAAAATGATTTCGGTGTACGATATGATGTCATTTCTCGTGTAGCAAAAGCATTATCAGTGGAAATGGATATTGAAAAAAACCGTGTGACCCGTGGTAAGGAAGCATTGCTGACCAAACCAAACTCAAAAGTCCAGGTATGGTTGGTTCCAACTAACGAGGAACTGGTCATTGCTCAAGACACACTGACATTGATCAAACAATAAGATGAAAACAGCGATCCTTCATGCGATAAAGCAAGCCGATATCATTAGCGTATATCGACATGTAAACCCTGATCATGATGCTCTGGGGTCCCAGTGGGGATTGGTCATGTGGCTGCGTCAGCGATACCCCGAAAAACAAGTGTATGCTTGTGGTTTTCATCGTACGATCAAAGGCATCGCTTATCCTGAACCAGACATGGTATCAGATGATACGCTTGCAGCATCGACAGCGATCGTACTTGACAGCGCCAACCAGCAACGCATCGATGATCAGCGTTATGCGATCGCCAAACAGATCATCAAAATAGATCATCATCCAGAAACAGATCACTATGGGGATTTGTTTTGGGTCGATCCGACAAAAGCTTCCACGTGTGAAATGATAACAGAGCTCTTGATGGATGAAAAACCTCAACCGTTTGATGTACAAGTTGCTGCTTATCTATTGGGTGGCATCATGAGTGACACCATCATGTTTTCGATCAAAAACGTATCAGCAAGCACATTGAAAATAGCTTCCTTTCTTATGGAAAGTAGCGTTGATATCAATGCGCTTAACCAAAAACTCTATCACATGAGTTTGAAAGACTTTGAGGTTATCAACTACATCCGTGCCAAGGACACGATGGTCGAGTAAGGTCTGCTTGCATGTT
>CALFEZ010000305.1 GCA_937957895.1 uncultured Erysipelotrichaceae bacterium | reverse complement strand
AGGATCTCTTGTACGCTGTTCCAGACAGTTTCCACATCCGGAGTGGCGTCGACATATTTGACCAGACCTTTGTACATGTAGTAGTCCAGGACGGGTTTTGTCAAAAAGACGTATTCTTTGAGTCGGATGACCAGTTGTTCGAGTGTGTCATCGCTGCGGTGGCTAAGAGGCGATCCGCAAAGATCACACGTGTTTTCCACTTTGGGTGGCATGTATTCCAGGTTGTAGATGGCTTTGCAGTTTTCGCACACGCGTCGATCGACGACACGGTGGATCAAAGCATCCAACTCAACGGAAAGGTTCAATACCAGTTCGACCGGACGATCGATCTCTTTGGCAATGTCCTCAAAAGCGACAGCCTGAACAAGCGTTCTGGGAAATCCGTCCAGCAGATATCCTTTTTGGCAGTCCGGCATCGATAGACGTTCCTGGATCATTCTGATCGTGATGTCATCAGGCACCAGCATGCCACGATCGATGTAATTTTTCGCGGCAAGCCCTAACTCGGTCTCATTTACCATCGCATCACGAAACATGTTTCCGGTTGAGATGTGCGGGATATCGTATACTTTGATCACTTTTCGTGAGATCGTCGACTTCCCGCTTCCTGCTGCACCACTGATAAGTATGTTCACTGCACTACCTCCTGACAAACCCGCGGTATTGTTTTTGTGTCAGACGACCTTGAAGGTCTTTCATCGTCTCCATTGCAACACCCACGACGATGATGATCCCGGTACCACCAACCGAAACGGAAGATGGAAGATTGGAAATCATCGGCAGGACAAATGGCAAGGCAGCGATAAATGCAAGGAAGATCGCTCCTAAAACCGTAATACGATTCAACACCTTAAAGACATATTCCTTGGTCTCGGTACCTGGACGAATGCCGGGAATGTATGTTCCGGATTTTCCAAGGTTCTCGGAGATCTTGGAAGGATCGATCTGCATGTTCGTGTAAAAGAACGTAAAGAAGATGATCAGACCGACATAGATGGTCAATCCAAGGGGTTGAGTAAGATTGAAGATTTGAGACAGGGTATTGTAGAAAGTTCCTTGTTCGAAGAAACTCAATACGGTGACCGGAGCCGTCATGACAGCCGATGCGAAGATGACCGGGATAACACTGGCAGAGTTGATCTTAAGTGGTAGATAGGTGATCTCCTGCTTGGCTTTTCTGGCACCGCTGGAAGTGTATTGGATCGGGATCTTTCTGACAGCTGTCTGCATGAAGATGACCAGGACGATGATCGCCAGATACATCAGTACAAACAGGGAGTAGTTCAGCACACCGCTAAAGATCGCAGCACCGCTGCTGGTATCGACCAGTGTCTGAAATGCCTGCGAAAAGCGAAATGGGATATTAGCCGTGATCCCGGCAAAGATGATCATGGAAATACCATTACCGATCCCGTGAGCCGAGATTCGATCACCAAGCCAAATCAAAAACATGGTACCGGCTGTCAGTACGGTCGCGACATAGAGATACGTCGCCATGCTGGCATTGTTGAGGATCCCATATGAGATATCAAATGCATAGGTCATCGTAAAGGACTGAATAAAGGCCAGACCCAAGGTAAGATAACGCGTGATGCGATCCATCTTCATTTTCCCTTGTGCTCCGGATTTAGCCAGTTCACTGAGTGCAGGGATGACGTCCATCGCCAACAACTGGATGATGATGGAAGATGTGATGTAGGGACCGATCCCCATGGCGAAGACCGAAAACTCCTGCAAAGCTCCGCCCCCCAGAAGGTTGATCATCCCCAGAAAGTCATCATCTCCAAGACCAGCCAAAAGCGCTTCCGCATTCACCATCGGAGCCGGTATGGCCGCACCCAAACGGTAGATGAAGAAGATCCCCAGCGTGAACAAAATACGATTTCTGGTATCTTTGTTTACAAAAAGATCCCGGATGAGTTTGATCATCTAGATCACCTCGACTTTTCCGCCTGCCTGCTCGATCGCTGATACAGCCGATTTTGAAAACTTGTGAGCTGAAACAGTCAATTTCTTTGTAAGTTCTCCACTGCCCAAAATCTTGACGCCGTCTAATTGTTGTTTGATCAGACCTGCAGCTTTTAGGACATCCTCGGTCACATGCGTACCATCTTCAAAACGGTTGAGAGACTCCACATTGACGATGTTGTATTCGACTCGCGTGAAGTTGGTGAATCCACGTTTTGGAAGACGACGGAACAAAGGTGTTTGTCCGCCTTCAAATCCGATCGGGACACCGCCGCCGCTTCGTGCATTTTGACCTTTATGTCCTTTACCTGCGGTTTTTCCTTGACCGGAAGCTTGTCCACGGCCAAGACGTTTGCGCTCACGACGAGCACCTTCGGTATATTTTAGTTCATTTAGTTTCATTGCATTACTCCTCACCCACGAATTTCATGGGGCTTTTTCTCACGAAGTCTGGCTACTTCTTCGATCGTTTTGAGATCTTTCAGTGCACTGACAGTCGCACGCACGGCATTGATCGGGGTTTTCGATCCGATGCTTTTTGAAAGCACATCGGTTACGCCCGCCAACTCCAATACGGCACGAACAGGACCACCGGCGATGACACCGGTACCTTCGGAAGCCGGACGAAGCAATACTTGACCGGCACCATAACGTCCTACGACCGTGTGTGGGATGGTGCTGTTGTTTACGATTGGAACTCTAAAGACACTGCCTTTGGCGTTTTCGATCGCTTTTTTGATCGCATCAGGTACTTCGTTGGCTTTGCCGGTACCAAAACCGACACGGCCTTTTTTATCACCTACGACAACTAGTGCCGAGAAACGGAAACGACGTCCGCCCTTGACGACTTTGGTGACCCGATTGATCACGACGACCCGTTCTTCGAATTCCTTGACTTCTCTTTTATCATTTCTTCTTGGTTTGCGTTCCATCAGGGTCCCTCCTAAAATTCTAGGCCTGCTTCGCGAGCAGCCTCTGCTAATGCTTTGACA
>CALFEZ010000304.1 GCA_937957895.1 uncultured Erysipelotrichaceae bacterium | reverse complement strand
AGGGATCTCAGTACCTATCGTGATTGGATTTAGCATCATGATTTATTTCTTGTGGCAAGGCAAAGGGCTGTTTTTGGTATCTGGTTACAATATGATGAGCCAGCAAAAAAAAGATCGATATGATCCTTTGAAGTTGGGGCGCATGGTAGCAAAGATACTGATCGTCACGTTGGTGTTTTTGGTATTGATCTTGGTTGCTGCTTTTGCAAATCAAGAGGGTTTGGTGATCGGTTTGACGATCGCAATGATCGTTTTTTCGATCGTCATACTCATCTATGCCAATACCGGTGATCGATTGAAAAAGGATGACTGGCTCTAAGTGGTCCTGTGTGGAAGTGTTTTATAGATGTATGTTACAATGATACGTGAAAGGCGGTGACCTCATGAAAAAACTTATCAAATGCGGATTGTTTGCGGTTGGAGCTGTCGTTACTTATGAAGTGTTGCGTCGTCAAGGTGTCGTCGATCAGATCAACGGCAAGATCAAACGCAAGATCGGTGCTTTGACCGACAACAAACAACTCGAAGCAGAAGGTGTCTTTGACACCGCAAAAGGCAAGGTAACTCAGTTTACCACCAATGCCAAAGAGGCAGCAGAAAAAGCATTGAAAGGAAATGGAGAATAAGCCGTAGTTTACTGCGACTTATGCCATCGATCCCCTTATTGAAAGATAGGGGGATTTTTTTATGACAACATAGGCAGAAGGATATCCTCTTGCTTGATGTTCATGACGTTCATGATGGACATCACCAAAATGCTCAGTATGGTCATTTGTTCATTTGCCATTGCTTCTTGATGTTGCATAAAGACATCCAATGCGTCATCCAAGCGTAGTGATGCTCCTAGCAGCATCACCTTTTTAACAAGCAGTTCTTTGTGGGTGGGGTTGTAAGAAAGGGCTAGTTCAAGCCCTTTGTACATTTCGCTGATGGGTCGGATCATATAAAGCTCATCAAAGATTGCCTGTTGGATCGACTCATCATTGGGGTCCTCGCTTAACTCGATCGCCAGATTTTCGATCGTGACATGCCATGATGGTTTGACCATCATGTTACACCAAATCTGACACAACAATGATCATGTCATCGTTGACCTTAGCATCAAGAACACGTATTTGCTGGATGTCTTCTTTTGTTAACACGACTCGAGACTCTTTAAGGAAGTTTTCAAGTTGGGTCATATCGACCTTATAATACTGTGGTAAAAACAACACTAACAAAGACTGCATGTCGGTTACTTCCAAAGGAATGTCCAAAACCACTTTTCTGACTTTGGAAGGACTGGTGGTCTGATTGGTGGCTGGGTGGATGAGTTCCAGCCATTGTCGACTTCCTTCACCGACGGAAACGATCGCTTCGATCGTCTGGATGGCGTCGTTACGGTAAGAACGACGGCTTGTTGAACCTACTGTAAAATGATGTGTGTAGTGGGCCATGAGTGGCCTCCTTTCTTTTTTTAAAGAGGGAAGAAAACAAACCCCTCTACTATATATAGAATTAGAAAGCCAAAACGTAACACTTTTTTTACAACTTTTCAACAAAATCATCGTTTTCTCTGTTTTTAAGCTATTTTTCCTTGTTTTAAGGTGAAACATGTCCCATATCCTGACCATGGTCAATGATGCAAGATATCTTTGGTTGTTGGCAACTTATCCATATTTTGTTTCATGAGAAAACTTCCTGTTTTACAATCCATCTTGCATACATCAAAAAGGAGAACACACTATGAAGAAAATCATGATGCTAATGACCCTTGCGTTGGTGTTGTTGGCAGGTTGTACGCCATCAGCACAAAACGGTTATACCAAGGAAGATGTGGATGCCGTAGTGGCAGCCATCAAAGAAGCATATGGTGAAGACTACGGTCCAAGTGCTGCCATTCCCAGTGAAATGCTCAAGGAAGTCTATGGTATCGACATGGACAATGTGGAGTATTTCGTGGCTGAAGGCCCTGAGTTTTCTTTGAGCACCGACATGCTGATCGTGTTACTGGCAAAAGAAGGCAAAGTAGATGCCCTAAAAGCAGACTTGGAAGCCTATCATGACTATCTGGTCAATGAATCGTTCCAGTACCCCATGAACATGGCGAAAGTCCAGGCATCACAAGTTGTCGTCGAAGGCAACATGCTGTTTTTGGTCGTATTGGGTAAATACGATGATCGCAGTGACATCAGTGAAGCAGAAGCATTGTTGTTTGCTCAGGAACAAGTTCAGATCGCCATCGATGTGATCGCTGACAAACTAGACTGACAAAGGAGAAAGACACATGGTATTTAGCAGCAATCTATTCATCTTTCGTTTTATACCTGTTGTCTTTCTTCTGCTTTTGGTTTCTAAGAAAAAGCACCAAAACCTGATCCTGTTTCTTAGCAGCATCTTCTTCTATGCCTGGGGTGAGGTCCGATACATTCTGATCATGTTTGCTTCAGTCATCGTGGATTACACCTGCTCCAACATGATCGAAAAAAACAGAGACAACCCCTTTAAGACAAAAGGATACCTATTGGTGTCTGTCTTTTTTAATCTGGGGTTGTTGTTTGTCTTTAAATACATCAACTTCTTTATCATCAACATCAATCGTCTTTTTGAAATGGACATTGCCCTTAGTGGCTTGACACTGCCTCTTGGCATCAGCTTTTATACCTTTCAAACGATGTCGTATACCATCGATGTGTATCGCAACAAAGTCCAGGCTGAAAAAAACATCATCGACTTTGGGGCGTATGTATGTCTGTTTCCACAATTGATAGCCGGTCCGATCGTCAAATACCGCACCATTGCCAAAGAGCTGAAGGAGCGGGTGATCTCACTAAACGATATCAATCAGGGGATCCGGTTGTTTTTGCTGGGACTTTCCAGCAAAGTCCTTTTGGCAAACAACATCGGCTTGTTGTGGGATGAGATCCAGTTGCTTCC
>CALFEZ010000303.1 GCA_937957895.1 uncultured Erysipelotrichaceae bacterium | reverse complement strand
CGGCATCAAGAGATCGATTGTTTGCTTCGACAGCACTCCATACGACACCGTATACGTTTACTTCACCCCAATGATTCGAGGTGATCGCTTTGGTAAGGAAAGTACGTTGCCCTATCATGCGATCTGCATTGGTGGCAACCGTGTTACCTCTGAAATACGTGGATGCGATCGGACGGATCGCAAGCAACGATCCAATGGAAACAAGTAAAAATACCAGGACCTGAAGATAAAACGGACCGCCGAAAAGCTGGACGATATATGCAAATACTGCACCAACAGAAAACCACAAGGATACCAGGGTACCTGCTGTTCCAACTTCAACGATCAAAGCGATGACGAAGATAATGATCCATAACCATTGTTCCATAATAGCCTCCTATCCCAGTGGCTGATTCAGGTCCACGATGAGCTGTTGATTTTTGCGATCAAACTGCGCTAAGTATTTCTCGCCACTCAACGGTTTATCAAGCAGACTTGAGATCTCATCACACACCATCTTATTACTTATTCTACCATAACCTTTCCCAATTGACACTTTATGCAAATGTTCCATGGGAACTATTTTTAACTCAACATCTCTTTTTGGTATCGGCTTGATCGCTACGCGCTTATTCTCGCGATCGATACCGATGGTCGCATACCGATATTCATTGAAATGGATCGCCGCACTTGTGTTCAACGTGATGTTGTTTGAGTAAATGCGAACGATATTGGTATACGCATTGCCGGTAACCCATTCGTACATATTCATCACCTTCTTTTTCCACATTATATTATATATCTTATATATTTGCAATATCTTATACTTTCAATTAATGCAAAATTTTCATTTTCCTTTATAATAGAGTCGATAGGAGAGAATATGCCAGAAATGAACATCCAGGGTCATACGATCCATTATCTTGACAGTGAAACAAACAATCAAGCGATCGTCCTTCTTCATGGATGGGGCCAATCCAGTGAGTTGATGAAGCCGATTTATGATTTCTTTAAGAACAGATTTCGTGTGATCAACATCGATCTTCCCGGCTTTGGCAACAGCGATGATCTAAAGGGTGTTTGGGGAGTTGCCGAGTATACTCTGTGTTTGCACGAGATACTTGACAAGCTAAATATTTCGGATCCTATTTTGATCGCGCATTCTTTTGGTGCCAGGATCGCATTGTTGTATGCAAGCAAATATCCAACCAAAAAACTGGTGCTTACCGGAGCAGCTGGAATCAAACCAAAACATTCCTTTACAACCAAGGCCAAAATTCGCACATACAAGATTGCAAAAAAGGTCGTCCAATTACCAGGACTGCGAAAGTATGAAGAACCACTCAAAAAAGCATTTGGCAGCAGTGACTATCGAAACACATCCGGCAACAAACGGAAATCGTTTGTCAGAATCGTCAATGAAGATCTTACTCCGATCCTGACGAAAATCTCAAGTCCGACTCTTTTGATTTGGGGTGAACATGATGATGCTACTCCATTGTGGATGGGAAAGTTGATGGAAAAACAAATCCCTGATGCCGGATTGATCGTCTTTGAAAATGATGATCATTATGCCTATTTTCATCAAATGAAGAGATTCAATCTTATTGTAGATGTTTTTGTATCACCAAAGGAGTCATCATAGCATGGAATGGATTACTTGGATCCCATATATTTACATGATTGTTCTGGCGATCGTTTTGTTTGTTCCGACCAAACAGTCACTTCACATGTTTCAGCAAAACCGTTATGAGCTGATTCGCTTTATCCCTTGGATCAGGCACAGCATGTTTACGGCAAAACTTAAGATACTGCTTACTTTGATCCCGTTTGCAGGTTATTTGGCAGTATTCTTTATTCGATCCGAACCGTATCAATGGCTTCTGGCTTTTTTGATCACAGTGTTGATCGGTGTGATATTTTATGTCTCTGAATATCGAAAACACTACGTTAAACCATTGGTGTTTACCCACCGTGTGCTGCGTCAGCTGTCGGTGTTCTATTTGTTTTGGTTGAGTATGTTTGTGTTGGTCCATTGGATCGGCACGATCACGGCATGGAGCATTCTTAGCATGCTCATGCTGCCTTTGACTTGGGTACTGATTCTTTTAGTGGCAATCGTGACTGAGCCGATCGAAGCATTCGTAAAAAAGATATATGTCTTCTTAGCCAAAAGAAAACTAAAAAAGCAACCCAATCTTATCAAAATAGGCATCACAGGCAGTTATGGCAAAACAACAAGCAAACATATCGTCCATGATATTTTATCAGCAAGCTATTACTGCTTGATGACACCTGCTTCATACAATACGCCAATGGGCATCACCATCACCATCAGAAACCATCTGAAACCACTTCATCAAGTGTTTATATGTGAGATGGGAGCCGATAAAGTTAACGAGATCCAATACTTGTCTCAACTGGTACAACCTCAGTTTGGGGTCGTGACAGCCGTTGGTCCTCAACACCTCAACACATTCAAGAAGATCGAAAACATCGTCATCGAGAAAATGAAGTTGATCGAAAATCTTCCACTTTCAGGTGTGGGGGTCATCAATCTGGACAATGAACACATACGAAACTATCGCATCAAAAACAAGTGCTTGGTGCTCACTGTAGGTATCCACTCTGTGGATGTTGATTTCAAAGCAAACAACATCGAATACACCCCCGAAGGGACAACTTTCGAGATCATGACCAAAGATCAGGTAAGTATTCCTTTTAAGACACGCCTTTTGGGGGAACACAATGTGTTGAATATCCTGATATCGGTCGCTTTGGGGAAACAGCTTGGTATCGATTGGGAATCACTCCAGCAATCCGTTGCTTCATTAAGACAAGTTACCAATCGTCTGGAGGTCAAACAGATGTTTGGGTATCGGGTGATCGACAATAGCTACAACTCAAATCCCATCAGTGCAAAGAACTCTCTCGATGTCCTGTCGATGATGCCTAATCGCCGATTTATCATTACACCGGGCATGATCGAACTTGGGGAACTTCAGGCTTATCACAACAAACAATTCGGCTTGTATATGATCAACAGAGCAGACTTTGTCGTGTTGATCGGGAAATTGCAGACACATCCTATCATGGAAGGGCTGCAGGAATCCGGGTTTGACATGGACCATGTGGTTGTGGTGGACTCAATGGTCAAAGCTTTTGATGTAATCAAAAAGCATGCTGATATCCACGATACGATCTTGATTGAGAATGATCTTCCGGATGCCTTTATCCACTAAGGCATCCGGTTTTTTATTTGAATGTGATGATAGATACGTTATAATGTGGTAGAAAGATGAGGGGTTTCATGCACTGGGAACAATTCGCAATGAAGGTTCTGAGTATTTGCAAGATTGGGTTGAAATACAGCAAAGACCCATACGCCATCGAAAACTACGAAGAACTTGAGAAATTGACCATAGACATGTTGAATGCTCAAGAAATATATCCAGAAAAGGATAATTTTTATGAGCGGGATATATATCCTACTCCCAATCTTTCGGTACGCATCATCGTGTTGAACAAACAACACCAGATGCTAATGGTCAAAGAAACACCAGAAGGGAAATGGGCAGTTCCCGGAGGATGGTGTGACGTGTTTATGGCCCCTTCACAGGCAGCCCTCAGTGAGGTCAGACAAGAAACGGGAGTTGAAGTATCTTTAGTACGATTATTGGCTGTGATGCAGCGTGAAAGATACAAGGAACATCCGACTCTTGTATCGGAGATCGTTCACTATTATCTTGCAGAGTACAAAAATGGCACACTGACACCATCGCATGAAACAAGCGAGGTTGCATGGTTTGATATCGATGATCTGCCACTCTTATCAAAAAAAACGACAGAAACAGAAATCAAGCGTGCTTTGGATGTAGCCATCCACAACAAAGAAACATATTTCGATTAAGGAGGAACTGATGAAACTAACACTAGGAGTCATGTTTGGCGCTGAGTCAGTAGAACATGAGATCAGCATCATATCTGCTATACAAGTCATGGATGCATTGGATAAAACACGATACGATGTTGTTCCAATTTATATCAGCAAAGACAAACATCTATATAGCGGCGATGTGTTGACCAATCTTAGCGCATACAAAGACATCCCAAAATTGCTTAAAGCAGCAACCGAAGTATCATTGGTACGAGTACATCAACAGCTGCAGTGCAAACCTATCAAAAATACATTGTTCTTCAAACAGAAAAATATCGATCTTGTCATACCGGTCGTTCATGGCAGCAACTCAGAAGACGGTACGATCGCCGGATACTGTCAGATGCTGGGAGTTCCTTATGTGGGCAGCGATGTGATCGCTGCTGCGATCGGGCAAGACAAAATCTTTTTTAAGCATGTCTTGGAAAACTCGAGACTTCCCATCGTTCCCTGGTTTTGGTTTTATGGCAAGCATTTCGAACGTTCTAAACAAGTCATCTTTGAAAAGGCAAAAGAACTTGGATATCCCGTGATCGTTAAACCGGCAACGCTTGGTTCATCGATCGGCATCATGATCGCCAACGATCCCAAAACCTTGGAGTTTGCGATAGAAACTGCCATGGTGTACGATCGTAAGATCCTTGTCGAAAAGAAGATCGAGGTGATCCAGGAAATCAACTGTTCTGTCATTTATACAAAAGGCGAGTACAAGGCATCTCCTTTGGAAGAAGTCATCAAATCCGATGAGATCCTTTCATACAAAGACAAATACGAAGGCAACGGCAAATCCAAGGGAATGGCTTCTACCACTCGGGAGATCCCTGCCAAGATCGACGATGAGCTGAAAAATGAGATCCAGCACCTGGCGATCCAAACATGTGAAGTGCTTGGAGTTGCAGGTGTGGTTCGTATTGATTTTCTGTATGATGTAGAAAACAAAAAAGTGTATGTCAATGAGATCAATACGATCCCCGGATCATTGTCGTTTTATCTTTGGAAAGAAGCCGGCATCCCCTTTGATCAGTTACTGGATATCTTGATCGAAGCAGCGGTAGCCCGTTTGCGCGATCAAGAGCGCATGATATTCTCTTATGACACCAACTTGCTTGCCAACTTCAAAAAGAAGGGCACCAAAGGGACCTGATAGGAGGACATGATGGATTCTGTATTTGACCTCACACTTGAGCAATTCAAAGAGTTGATCAAGAAAAAAGATATCAAACAGCTGCGCTATTTGGCGGATGAGATGCATCCGGTTGATTTTGCGGAGCTTTTGGAGCAGGTCGAGTTGTCAGAATCCTTGTTCATTTTCAAAACGATCCCCAAAGATACAACATCCTTGATCTTTTCATATCTCAGTCTTGATAAGCAGGAAGACCTGATCGAAGCATTCAGCGGACCTCAGATCAAGGATATCCTTGAACATGCTCAGTTTGACGATGTTGTCGACTTTTTGGAAGAGATGCCTGATGAGATCATCCGCAAAGTGTTGAAAAATGCATCCGAAGAACAACGTAAAGAAATCAATGTCTTATTGAGTTATAAAGAAGACAGTGCCGGTTCATTGCTTACGACGGAGTATGTTGAGCTTTATGAAAGCGATACGGTTGAAGAGGCTTTGGAAAAGGTACGTGATCAAGGTAAAACAGCTGCAGCCATCAACACGTGTTTTGTTGTTAATCAAAACAATCGACTGCTTGGTGCAGTAAGCCTCAAGGACATCATGATCGCCAATGAAGAGGATTTGATCGAAGATCTCATGTACACAGACATCGTATCGGTCAACACCAAAGATGACCGAGAAGATGTTGTCAAAGTGTTCATCAAATATGATCTCTCCGTAATACCGGTATTGAATGATCAGTATTGTCTGGTCGGTATCATTACGATCGATGATGTGCTCGACGTTCTTGAAGAAGAAGCCACCGAAGATATTCAGTTGATGGCCGCCATTTTTCCAACGGAAGGATCCTATCTCAACACCTCTGTCATCCAGATGTTCAAAAGCAGGATACCATGGTTGCTGGTACTGATGATATCTGCGACTTTCACGGGCTATATCATCTCAAACAACGACAATGTCTTACTTGTGTTGCCGTCGCTTTATAGTTTTATTCCAATGTTGATGGATACAGCCGGTAATGCCGGTTCTCAGGCAAGTGCCATGGTCATCCGTGGGATCGTGGTCGATAACCTGAACATCAAAGATTACTATCGGGTGTTGTTTAAGGAAATGCGTTCTGCATTGATCACCGGAGGGATTTTGTTTGTGGTCAATACATTGCGTGTTGCTTTGTTTATGCCTAGCATCCCGTTTGCTATCGGAGTTTTGGTTTCACTATCGGTGTATCTGACCATCATTTTGGCCAATGTGATTGGTGGTTCATTGCCTTTGTTGGCAATGATATTCAAGATCGATCCGGCAGCCATGTCCGGCCCGGTCGTCACTACCGTGGTGGATGCCATGGCTTTGATCGTATACTTTGCCATAGCGATACAGTATATCCAGATATAGGAGGAATGTCATGATCGATATCGAACAATGTTCTGTTTCATTGCTCAAAGAGCACATCGAAAATCACAACATCAAAGAGTTGCGATATCTTTTTGATGAGCTCAATATCATCGATATGACTGAACTGGTGGCACAACTCAAACTCGAAGAGATCTTGTTCTTATTTAAAACGCTCAAAAAAGATATCACAGCACAGATCTTCACATATCTTCCATATGATACCAAACAAGACATCATCCAGACATTCACCGGTGGTGAGATCAAATCGATGCTCGACAATCTATATACGGATGATATCGTTGACTTTCTTGAAGAAATGCCAGCCAACGTCGTAAGGCATGTATTGATGGCAGCCACGAAAGAACAACGCGATGAGATCAACTTGTTGCTATCGTTTCCCGAGTATTCAGCTGGATCGCTCATGTCGTTAGATTTTATCGAACTGGATGCCAGTGATACGATCGCCAAAGCCATCAAAAAGATCAAAAGGCAAGGTCAAAAAGCAGAGACCATCAGTGTATGCTATGTGATCGATAAAACCAGAAAACTGGTAGGAACCATCACATTGAGGACGATCTTGTTTGCAAAGGATAATGAAATCATCGAAGATTTGATGGACATCGATATGATCTTTGTGGAAACCCACGATGATCAGGAAGAAGTCGCGAAAGTCTTCTCAAAATATGACCTTACGGTTATTCCGGTCGTCAACGATGAACAACGTTTGATTGGGATCGTGACTGTTGATGACATCATCGAGGTCGTACAGGAAGAGGTTACGGAGGACATCCAAAAGATGGCTGCGATCCTTCCGGTTGAAGGCTCGTATTTGGAAAGCAGTGTGTTTACGATATCGAAAAGCCGGATCGCTTGGTTGTTGATCTTGATGGTATCCGCGACATTTACGGGAAACATCATTGCAGGGTTTGAAGATCGTCTTTCCTTGGTACCGGCACTGGCATATTTTATCCCCATGATCATGAGTGCCGGAGGCAATGCCGGATCACAAGCAAGCACAATGGTCATTCGCGGTATCGCTGTTGATCAACTTACCGTAAAAGACTATTTGCGAGTGATGATCAAAGAACTTGAAGTGGCGTTTTTGAGTGGCAGTGTTTTATTTGTTGCCAATCTGCTTCGTTTGATCTTCTTTGTTGCAGATGCGGACTTCACTGTATCGCTTGTCGTATCAGCGACGTTGTTTTTAACGGTAATGGTTGCTAAGCTGGTGGGAGGGCTATTGCCTTTGATCGCTAAAGCATTGAAGCAGGACCCGGCTGCGATGGCAGCCCCGATCATCACTACCATCGTGGATGCAGTCGCACTATTGATTTATTTTGGGTTGGCAGTTACGATATTGGGAAACATTTAAGGGTTTGATATAATATGAAAAAGGAGATAAGCCATGAGTACACCACATAATACTGCAGAAAAAGGACAAATCGCCAAGACGGTCTTGATGCCGGGTGATCCGCTTAGGGCGAAGTTCATTGCTGATACGTTTTTGGAAGATGTTGTGTGTTTCAATGAAGTCCGAAACATGTTTGGATATACGGGAACCTACAAAGGGAAGCAAGTATCGGTCATGGGTTCGGGCATGGGAATGCCCAGCATCGGCATCTACTCATACGAACTATACAAGTTCTATGATGTAGAGAACATCATCCGTGTCGGTTCATCAGGAGCATATACCAATCAGATCAATCTCTATGACGTTGTGTTGGCGGACAGCGCATACAGTGAATCATCTTTTGCCAAAACAGCATTCGATTATGATGGAGATGTTATGGAACCATCTTCACAACTTAATCAGAAACTGATCGACAGTGCTGCTAAACTTGCCATTCCCATGACAGTGGGACGCATCCATTCAAGTGATGTGTTTTATCGTGATGGAGGCCCTGGGTATCAACAGATCCACCAAGAGACAGGTTCTCTATGTGTTGAAATGGAATCTTTTGCATTGTTTGCCAATGCCAAGCACCTCAACAAACACGCTGCGTGTGTGGTCACGATCTC
>CALFEZ010000302.1 GCA_937957895.1 uncultured Erysipelotrichaceae bacterium | reverse complement strand
CCAAAAATCATTCATAAAGACGCTCCGTTCTAACCGTAAAATAGATAGCACCCAAAAGGGTTGATATATTCCCTGTTTTACCAGGTGGGTATCCTGTGGCAAGCTTCAGGATTCCCGGTCAGGCCGGGCTTTCACACACTTGCTCAACATCCAGATTCCCTATATCAAAGTGTTGGAAATAATAATTCCTTTTGGGTCACACCTATTATAACATATTTTGCGAAAATGCAAGTTGCAAATTGCCCCGTGGATTCAAATCATGATGTGATCTTGTAAAACATGAAGCCTTCACAAAAAAACGCCAATCTGGCGTTATTTCGTTTTGGTGATTGTGATGTGCAGTTCGTCCAGCTGTTTTTGACTAACAGCGGATGGACCTTGTGTCAAAGGACAGCGTGCGGATGCATTTTTTGGAAATGCGATCACATCCCTTAAAGATTCCGCATTGGTCAGTACCATGACCAGACGGTCGAGCCCAAAAGCAATACCTCCATGAGGCGGTGTTCCATATTCGAAAGCATCAATGAAAAAGCCAAATCGCTCTTGGATGTGTTGTTGGGAAAACCCGATCAACTCAAAAACGGTCTTCTGAAGATCCATGTCATAGATCCTCTGGGACCCTCCGGCAACCTCATAACCATTGCATACAAGGTCATATGCATTAGCCAGGGCTTCCAGTGGTTTGGATTTAAGCAAAGCAACATGTTCAGGCTTAGGAGACGTAAATGGATGATGGCGAGCTACCAAACGATCTTCCAAAGCATCGTATTCAAACATCGGCATATCATGGACCCAAACAAAGTTATATTGTTTGGGATCGAAAGTGAACAGTTGATTACCAAAATAGGAACGCAAAGCTCCTGCACCGATACATGCATTCTCCCACTGATCTGCAACAAAACAAAGCAGATCGTTTTCTTTGGCATCAAAGAAATCAATGATTTTTGACTGTTGTTCTTCAGTGATGAACTTCTTGATCGAACCCGTCAGTTCGCCATTAGCAACTTTTAAAGTGACAAGTGATTTTGCACCGTATTTTTTTACCAGTTCCGTTAGTTGGTCGACGGCTTTTCTTGAAAGGTTACCCTGATCAGGGACTTGAAGTGCTTTGATGACACCGCCTTCTTGCAAAACTGAAGCAAACAGCCCAAACTCCGTCTGAGCAAAAAGAGAACTGGCATCTTTGAGCAACAAGCCAAAGCGAGTATCGGGTTTATCGGTTCCATAGTATTCCATCGCCTCTTTGAATGTAAGACGATCAAATGGAATACTAAGAAGCTTATCGTCGATAGCATGGACAACTTGCTGCATCATGATTTCCATGTGCTCAAAAAGCATATCCTTGTCCATGAAAGAAGCTTCGATGTCGACTTGCGTAAAGTCAAGCTGACGATCCGCACGAAGATCTTCATCGCGGAAACAGCGTGATATTTGATAATACCGCTCAAATCCGGCTATCATCAGCATTTGTTTGAAAATCTGAGGTGATTGCGCCAGTGCATAAAACTCACCGGGGTGTACGCGGGATGGAACCAGATATTCGCGAGACCCTTCTGGTGTTGATTTGGTAAGCAGTGGTGTTTCAACATCGATAAAGCCATTGTCGTCCAAATAATCTCTGATGGTCTTGACGATCATGGCTCGTTTGATCATGCGTTGCTGCATGACTGGGCGACGTAAGTCCAGATATCGGTATTTCAAACGAAGTTCTTCCAATGCATCGGTTTGATCAGCAATGATCATCGGAGTTTGTTTGGCTTTGGAAATCACTTCGCATGTATCGACGAATACTTCGAGCTCTCCGGTGGGGATCGAAGGATTGATGTCTTTGCGTAATGCCAATGTTCCTTGGATCAGTACCACATACTCATTTTTGATGTCCTTTGCCAAATGGCTTTTGGTTTGATCGAATACGACTTGCATGATCCCGGTACGATCTCGGATATCCATAAAAACCAAATCTCCGAAATTCCTGCGTTTACTTACCCAGC
>CALFEZ010000301.1 GCA_937957895.1 uncultured Erysipelotrichaceae bacterium | reverse complement strand
GATCTATCAACAGTTTCATCGTCGATCTTTTGATCAGTGTTACACTGATCGTGATCATCGTCATGTTTGCAGTGCAACTGCAAAATGCTTTGGTGGTATCGATCTCACTGCCATTGTCGATCATGGCAGCCTTCATCATCATGTATGTGATGCGTATCGAGTTTCATTTTATTTCGATAGCCGCATTGATCATTTCACTGGGTATCCTGGTAGACAACAGTATCGTTGTCACTGAGGCTATCCAGTATAGCCTCAACCAAAACATGTCCAAACAGGAAGCCATCATCCAAGCTGTCAAAGAAACCTCACGACCGGTATTCACCTCGACATTGACGACTGTGGTGACCTTCGGGATTTTGTTTTTCGTACCGGGAGTGATCGGAAAGACGGTTGCCACCATCCCGATCGTAGTTATCACCACGTTGTTATCATCCTATGTGATCGCGATGCTGATCGTTCCTGTGCTTGCTACCTACCTGCTCAAACCAGAAAGCAATGCAAATGGAAAAAAACCAAAAAAGACCATCATCAAAAAGAGCTTCGATCGATTGCTTGCCATTGGACTGACTTATCCCAAAAGAACCTTGAGTGTGGCTTTGATCATCCTGTTGGCTTCAATGGGACTTTTCTTTCAGCTTGGAATGAGCTTTTTTCCATATTCAGATAAACCGATGTTCTACATCAACATCAAAAATGAAACACTCAATCTCCAAAAGACACAAGAATATGTCGATCAAGTGCTTGATGTCTTAGCGGACTTTGAGCAAATCAAAAACACTTATAGTGCCATCGGCGGAGGATTACCAAAGTTTTTCATTACGACACCGCTTCTTAATCAGTCAAAAGATCAGGCTCAGATCTTGATCAAGATCGATCCAAATGGGACATATGGATCCAATGAGGAACTCGGATATCAGATCCAAAGAAGACTTGATCAAGTTCTTATCGGTGCCAAAGCCGAAGTTAAGTATCTCGAGTATTCAATGCCCACGGCAGCCAGACTGGTTTTTCGGATCTCCGGTGATGATCTGGCGGTCCTATATGATACCGCAATGATCATCGAAGATCTGCTTGCTTCACAACCAGGTGCTTTCTATGTTCGAAATGACTATGTTGCCAGTCAATATGAGTATGTGGTAGACATTGACAATGACTTTTTGGCAACCACCGGAATCTTAAAATATGATGTGGTAAAACAAATCAATACCGCACTGATGGGAGCAAATGCCTCTTCCTTGATCATCGATCAAAATGAACTCGATATTTTAGTCAAAGCAAACATC
>CALFEZ010000300.1 GCA_937957895.1 uncultured Erysipelotrichaceae bacterium | reverse complement strand
AAGACATGGATTGGCTGTGGTCAACGCTTCTACGATCTGATTGACCACCCCGGGATCGGCTCCGTCTTGGATCAGTTGATCCACTCGCCCATCGTTGATCATGATCGCGATCATGATGTTGTTGATATAACTAAATGCCACCACCATGATGGCTTCGATGACTCCGTGTCCAAAACCAGCTGCCAGGATGTGGTGCTTTTGCTGATGATCTCTCAAAAACCAATGCAGGATGATGACGCGAAACAACAACTCAAAGAAAGCTGCTGATACTCCCAATATCAGAGCATACAGTAAAAAGTTTCCAAAAATGATATCAGCCAACGATTCATTTTGCAAAAGAGCATTGACAAGTGGCAAGCGCAAAATATACTGAGCCACAAAAAAGCCCATGGCACCGGCCGACATCGTTCGAAATAGTCCGGATTTGGATCGAAACTTCAAAAAGAAAAGTAACGGCAACACGAAGATCACCACAACAGAGATGATCATGTTGACAATGGACAGTGTAGAAACCATATAGTCCTCCTGTTAAGGACTATTTTAACACATCAGCGTAAAAGAAAACCACCAACGACCAATGCAGTTCCCAAAACGATCAGCATGATCTTGTAGTTTCGTTTGCCCATTTTCTGGATCAAAAATCGCGTTTTGGGATTCCCCATATAAAAGATGGGCAACTCCACAAAAGCCGCAATCAAATACAGCAAACCAATCGCAAACAGAATATTGCTCAACATATGCTTTCCTCCTTATTGAAATACTCTCTTATTGAACATCCTTAATGCACCCAATATCAACAAGGATGTGTATCCCATGCCTATGATCAGAAAACTCCAAAAACCAAGTCCAAGATCGACGATGCCGGCATCGATAAGTGGTTTAAGCAAAATGGCTTGTGTGGCTTTGGTGACCCAAAAACCGGGAGCGATCGCAAACAACCATTGTTTGGAATCGACAAAGATATAACTGATGATCGGAAAGACCAGCAAAAATCCGGTTGCCTTCATGATCACAAACCCTTCGACCTTGTTGGTGGAAAAGGCATTGATGAGCAAAGCATGCAACGGCACCTGCAGACCGCTGATAAGGATAAGCACCACAAACTGAGCCCACGAAAGTGAAGTGATGCCAATCAGCACATAGATCAAAAGCGATGAGAAGATGCTCATGACATAAAGAAACACGATCTTGACCCAGATATAAAGCTTCAGACTCAAAGGAGAGATCGAGATCGAAACAAAG
>CALFEZ010000299.1 GCA_937957895.1 uncultured Erysipelotrichaceae bacterium | reverse complement strand
AAAAGAGAACTCTCAACTGCTGTTTTTCAAGGACATCAGTGAGTATCAAAAACTAAAACGCACATACACCGAAGAGCAGATCGTCATCGGATATGTTCATTTGGATAACTATGAAGAAACGACGCAGTATGAAGAAGAACAAATGATCGCACATATCAATGCCAAGATTCGCCAACCTGTCGTGGAATGGGCGAAAACCCATGGCATGTTCGTTCGCAGAGTCAAATCCGATCGCTTTTTGATCGTTCTCAATGAACGAGTGTACAACAAACTTGTTGAAGAGCGTTTCAACATCCTTGATTTTATTCGGGAAGAATCCCATCAAATGGACATCTCGATCACGCTTTCCATGGCATTTGCCAAAGGCATCTCTGACTTTTTGCAGTTGGATGAGATGGCAAACAGAGCCTTGGAACTGGCACAAAGTCGTGGAGGGGATCAGGTAGCCGTCAAACATTACAATCGTGACATCGCATATTTTGGCGGAAGCTCACAGGCACAAGAGAAACGTTCGAAAGTGCGTGTGCGTGTCATGTCACAAGGCTTGAAAGAGTTGCTCATCCAATCATCTCAGGTAATCATCGTCGCTCACAAGGAAATGGATTTTGATTGCATGGGTTCAGCACTTGCCATCAGCAGGATCGCCAGTGCGTTATCCAAACCGGTAGCCATCATCAGTAAATCCGGAGGTGTGGAGGAAAAACTACACCGAACGATGATGGAAAACAAGGAACATCTTGAAGATCGCCATCAGTTTGTCAGCGAAAACGAAGCGATCGATATATACAACGAAAACACGCTGGTCGTCATGGTCGACCACCACAAAAGCGAACATAGCAATGGATCAGCCTTGTTGAAGGCCGCAAAGAAGATCGTCGTCATCGATCATCATCGCAGAGCGAATGATTTTGATTTCGATCCGATATTGGTGTATATCGAATCATCTGCCTCTTCAGTCAGTGAGTTGATCACGGAGTTGATACCATATTTCTCCTTGCCGGTGGATATTTCCAATATTGAAGCAACGATCATGCTGACGGGCATGATGGTCGATACCAACCGCTTTAGAAATCGTACGGGATCACGAACATTCGAAGCAGCGTCCGCCCTCAAAGCTTTCGGTGCCGATCCGGTCGAAGCCGATGCCATGCTCAAAGATGAGTATGATGAGTTTGAACTTAAAACAGATATCCTAAGCAAAGCCACTTACCTTGATCATGGGGTGGTTTTGGTACCTTATGTTGAAAACAAAGCCATTTCCAGAACACTGATGTCACAGGTTGCCGATCAGCTTCTCAATATCAAGAACATCGAAGCATCGTTTGTGATAGCAAAGGTCGATGGAAATACGATCGCTGTATCCGCCCGTTCAAAAGGAACGATCAATGTACAGATGATCATGGAAAAAATGCAAGGCGGAGGACACTTTACAGCAGCAGCTGTTCAAAAGGAAAACACGACCGTCGAAGAGATGATGGAAGAACTTGAAGCCATATTGGAGGAACATTTCCATCAGGAGGATCAAAAATGAAAGTAATTCTTTTAAAGGATGTTAAAAAAGTGGGGAAAGAGGGAGAAGTCGTGGATGTATCCGACGGATATGCCCGTAACTTTCTGTTTCGCCAAAAATTGGCTGTTGCACTGACGGAAAAAAGCAAGGACGTACTCGCTCAGCAAAAAGACCAGCAAGCAAAACACCAACAACAAATCAAAGAAGACGCAATCAAACT
>CALFEZ010000298.1 GCA_937957895.1 uncultured Erysipelotrichaceae bacterium | reverse complement strand
AATCGTTTGACAAAGCGATCACTTTGTTGATACAGGTTGGCTGTTTGTTTTTGTCCGCCGGAGATGATCAGCGGGGTGCGCGATTCATCGATCAAGATGGAGTCGACCTCATCCACCAAGGCGTAACTTAGTTTGCGCAGTACTCTGTCTTTGACGTTGGTAACCATGTTATCACGAAGATAATCAAAGCCGATTTCGGCATTGGTCGTATAGGTCACATCGCATTCGTAAGCCTCGCGTTTTTGTGCGGGAGACTTGATGCGCAAGTTGACACCGACAGTAAGCCCCAAAAACCGGTGGATGGCACCCATCCATTCGGCATCACGCTGAGCGAGGTACTCGTTGACGGTAACGACATGGACTCCTTCACCTTGAAGAGCATTGAGATACACCGGCAAGACCGAGGTCAAGGTTTTCCCTTCCCCCGTCTTCATTTCAGCGATATCCCCTTGATGAAGGACGATACCACCCATTACCTGAACAAAATAAGGATATTCTCCGATGACCCGCACGGCAGCTTCTCTTGCTACCGCAAACGCATCATACAGGATGTCATCCAAGGTTTCATTTTTTAGACGTTGTTTCAAAATGTCGGTCTGGGCTTTGAGCTCATCATCCGACATTGCTTTGTATCGATCTTTTAAATCATCGACTTGCTGTGCCAGCTTTTCGATTTCTTTCAATCTCTTTTTATCGAAATTGAAAAGTGACGTTAATACATTTGCCATAGATATCCTCCAGTCACTATTCTATCACAAAATAAAAAGTTGGGTTTCCCAACTTTTTTTCAGTGATTATAGCTTTACAATATTATGTGCTTGTAAGCCACGCTCGCCGTGAACAAGTTCGAATTCGACTTCAGCATCTTCTTCGATCGTTTTATAGCCTTCCATCACCAACTGTGAGTAGTGGAAGAATACATCGCGATCATCTTCCAGTTTGATGAAACCGTATCCCTTTTCTTTGTTAAACTTCTTTACTTTTCCTTGCATTAACTAAACTGATTCCTTTCCGTAGACCTGCTACATACTTCATTATACATAGTAACCACTTGTTTGGCAAATCAAAACGTGAAAAAATTGGCTAACTACTAGGGGTTGCGTTACTTGTTGTCTTTTGAGCCGCTGCCATTGCGATATCGATCGCAAGCACGATCGCAAGCACTTTTCTGACATCCTGATCACTTTTGATGTCCACTTCATAATAGTCTCCCCAGCTGATGAAAGCCTTTGAGATCCTGGCTATGACATCCGGTCCATCCAATACTTGGTACTGATGAGCCCAAAAGTCGCCTTCCACGGTCCATGTGTCTCCTTCAAGCACATAGCTTTGACGTAAGAACGTCAGCTTCTTTTTGATGGTGAACACCAACTGACCATCAAAGTAAACATCCACTTTCGGCAGAAAGCTGAACACTTTCTGTTCCAGGTAGATGACCTGAGCTCCCGATGGATCAAAGACCGTCAGTTTCTTGCCGATGCTAAGAAACTTCCCCTCCACCGTAAAGATGTCCTGCTGATCCTGATCCTTGACCGTAAAACGATCCTTGAGGGTGAACATCTTCTGTCTTATGTATAGTTTCATACGGTTCCTCCTAAATGTGATTATAACAAAATAACCTGTTGTTAAGCAGCCTGATTATCATTTTACTTCAAATATGGTACAATTAATCCAAGGAAATCAAAGAAAGGATCATATCATGAAAAAAAGACATGTTTTGGCGACCATTGGTGCTTTGACCGTGGCTACAGGTGCTGCTGCCGTGGCTTATTCCGCCAATAAGATCGCAAAGAAGATGAAACCATACGCTAAGAAATATCGCTTTACCGGTGATAAGATCGTCTATGATGAAGAATTTGATACCGATTCCTTGGCTGTGAGTTTTGGTGGTTTGGCTATTGACATGCGAAATGCCACACTCAAAGATGATTTCGGAACGATCAAGATCTACGGTCATTTCTCAGGCATCGACATCGTCGTGCCGGATGACTGGAATGTCAAAACGATCGGCACCAAGAAAAATGCTTCGATCAGCAATCTGGCCGAAGAAAGCACCGGTGATGACAAACCCACCTTGATCATAAAACATGACATCCACTTCTCCGGATTGAGCATCCGTCGGGAAAGTTCGATCAAAGACGCCAAAGACGACATCATGGAGATGACTGAAGAAGCCAAAGAGACCGTCGAAGAGTTCGCTAAAGATCATTAGCCATATCACAACAAAAACTTATCTTTTGATAAGTTTTTTTGTTTGATATTGTGTTATGGCATAAAGGGTGAGACAATGAAATTAGGGGATGCCTTTGTGTGAAAACACGGCTTTGGAAACAAGCGCAAGCGAAATCTAGAACACGTGAATTTACGAAAAATCAACTACTAACTGTAATATAAGTGACCTCATGATGTTGTTTGGATCATCACTTGCTCACTTATCGATCTCAACCAAAGAAACGGCATTCCTTTTTGTTTGTGTTAAAATCTTTGTCTTTGAGCAGTCGTTGACAGCGCTTTCTGACATTATCGTATATCAGTGTAATTTTTTCTTAAAAACACAAGACAAATTAAAAAATATGGTGTACAATGTTGATTGTCCTTCGTAGATTCCCCCCCCACCCATTCGGCTATGCCGATTCTACGAAGGATGTAAAAGACACACTATAAAGTGTGTTTTTTTGTGGTTGATTCTAACAAACTTATCATGGTACCTTATTATCCGTATGGTTTGCTTGTGAGGATACCGTTATGAAGAACGAATGGTACGTATGGCATTGAACACGGCCAGGATGGTCACACCCACATCTGCAAACACTGCTTCCCATAATGAGGCGACTCCCAGTGCTCCCAACATCAAAAATACCAACTTGACTCCCATGGCCATCGAAATGTTCTGATAGACGATCTTTCGGGTCCTTTTGGCAATCATGATCGCCTTGGCTACCTTGGAAGGATGATCATCCATGATGATCACATCCGCGGCTTCAATGGCAACATCCGATCCCAATGCTCCCATTGCCACGCCGACATCCGCATTGGCAAGACTTGGGGCATCGTTGATCCCATCCCCCACAAAACATACTTTATGCTTCTTTGGTGTTTTCTCGATGATCTGACGCAACATGTCTACTTTTTGATCCGGAAGCAACTGAGCATGGACCGTATCGATGCCGATATCCTGTCCGATCGCAGCAGCTACTTCTTTTTGATCTCCTGAAAGCATGATGACATCAACATGAAGTGCTTTGAGCATGCTGATGGCTTGACGACTGTCGGCTTTGAGTCGATCAGCGATTACGATCACACCTTCATGTTTGTTGTCAACAGCCACATGCACATGGGTACCAAGCATATCCACATGTGGAATCGACACACCACGTAAGCTCATCAAAGCTTCACTTCCCACCAGGATATGGTGGTTATCCATGATGGCTTCCACCCCGTATCCCGGATGTTCTTTGATGGTGATGTCGTTGTGGTATGGACCTGGATAGGCACTCACGATCGAACGAGCGATCGGATGGTTGGAGTGGGCTTCTGCCTTCGCAGCAAACCTTAAGATTTCTTGTTCATCGTAGGTGGATGATACAAAGATATTGGTGACCTTAAAGGATCCTTCGGTCAGGGTTCCGGTCTTATCAAAAACAACAGTACTGACATCATTCAAACCTTCGAGGTGGTTGCTGCCTTTGATCAGGATTCCGTGTTTGGAGGCAGCTCCTATCCCTCCAAAAAACCCCAAAGGAATGGAGATCACCAGCGCACATGGACAAGATATGACCAAAAACACCAATGCTCGATACAACCAGACAGAGAAACTCGCCTGTGCAAACACAAGCGGAGGAACAATAGCCAGCATCAAAGCAATCAACACCACTACAGGTGTGTACACCTTGGCAAACTTCGTGATGAAGTCTTCGGTGGGGGCTTTGTTGCTGCTGGCATGCTGAACAAGATCCAGGATCTTGTGAACTGTCGACTCAGCATAGCGTTTGGTGACTTTGACGTGGATCGAGCCATGCATGTTCAAACAGCCACTGTATACCTCATCGCCGATCTGCACGTCTTTGAGCAATGACTCTCCGGTGATCATTGATGTATCCAGACTGGTATGCCCTTGGATGATGACACCATCAAGAGGGATCTTGTCTCCTGGTTTGACGATGAGGATATCATCGATCTGTACTTGTTCGGGTGCTACTTTGATCATCATGTCCTCTTTTAGGATATAGGCATACTCCGGTTTGATATCAAGCAACGCTTGGATCGAACGTCTGGAATGATCGACCGAACGATCCTGCAGGTATTCTCCAACCCGATAAAACAACATGACAGCCACTGCTTCGGGATATTCTCCGATCGCAGCGGCACCCAAGGTAGCGATCGTCATCAGGAAATTCTCGTCGAACCATTCTCCTTTGAAAATGTTATTGACAGCTTTGATGATGATGGTGTTGCCAACAACGATGTATGCAAACACATACAAATACAGCGATATCAAAGGTTCTTCGATCACCCATGCCAAAACGACCGCCACCAAGCCGGTCAGGATGCTGATAAGTGCACGATCAAAGATCGGTTGTTTCAAAGTGGAGCGATCAGCATCTTCCTGGATGATCACATCCGGTTCGATGTCATGGATGATCGCTTTGCTTTGAGACACGATCTGATCGGATGATGTCTTTTCTTTGGTCTGTAAAACCAGAGTCCCGTTGGCAAAATCCACTTTCGCCAATGTGACACCAGGTAATTGATTGACTTGTTTCTCTATCTTGGCTGCGCAATTGGCACAACCCAACCCCTTTAAATAAAGGGTTTTTGTTTTATGATTGTCCATAAAAAATCACTTCTTTTCCTGGATATGATCAAGTCCCTGATTGAAGATCGTTTTGACATGATCATCATCAAGGCTGTAATACACTACCTTGCCTTCTTTACGGTATTTGACCAGTCGTGCTTGTTTGAGGATACGCAACTGATGGGATATCGCTGATTGGGTCATATCCAATACAGCGGCGATATCACAGACACACATCTCCGAAACAAACAGCGCATGCAGCATGCGTATGCGGGTACCGTCACCCAATATCTTAAATAGATCAGCCAATTCTTGCAGATTCTCTGCTTTTGGCATGTTTTGCTGAACATGGTCCACCACCTCTTGATGGATGATGGTGCAGTCACATTTGAGGATATCGTCTTTCATTGTTATCACCATTTGAACATATGAGCATGTATTCATATGTATTATACGATATCACTTTTCTCAAGTCAAAGGGCAGTAAGCACTGCCCTTTGGTCTATGGTGTTTTTCGTGGATGATAGTGCGTATGCAACAATCTATGGGATGTTTTGCTGAGGGGCTCTTTGAGCAGATCCTCATAGATCGCCATGATTGCCGGGTTTTCATGTGATTTTCTAATAGGTAGTTCACGATCGGCACGATAAGTGGCATCGATGCGTGATTGTCTGGTTTGGGTGATGGTGTTGTATGGTTGTCCGCCACCGCCGATGCATCCTCCCGGACAGGTCATCACCTCGATAAACACATACGGTGAAGCCTGGGCTTTGGTTTGTTCTGCCAGTTTTCTGGCGTTGGCCAACGTATGGGCTACAGCTACTTTGACCGTATTACCATTGAGCTGGATCTCTGCTTCTTTGATGCCTTCAAGCCCACGCACATCCGTAAACTCGATGTTTTGAAGTGGCTGTTTGTTTACGACTTCCGCTACGGTACGCAGCGCTGCTTCCATGACGCCGCCACTGGCCCCAAAAATCACGGCAGCTCCGGTGGTCATGCCAAACGGTTCATCGAATGCTTGAGGTTCCACCTGATCGAAATGGATGCCCATCTGTTTGATCATTTTCCCCAGTTCTCTTGTCGTCAGTACATGATCGACATCAGGGTGGATACCATCAAAAGACATTTCCTTGCGTTTGGCTTCGTATTTCTTAGCCGTACATGGCATGATCGATACCACGACCAGGTCATTGATCGGGATGTTTTCTTTGTCTGCATAATAGGTTTTGGCCAAGGTTCCAAACATCTGTTGAGGGGATTTGCAGGTGGAAAGATGCGGGATGAGTTCTGGATGGTGTTGTTCGACATAACTGATCCATCCCGGACAACATGAAGTCATCATCGGCAAAATGCCGTTGTTGGTGATGCGATCGATCAGTTCATGTCCTTCTTCGATGATGGTCAGATCAGCCGTAAAGTCTGTATCAAATACCTTGTTAAAGCCAAGCATCCTGAGGGTCGCGACCATTTTACCGGTCACGATCTCTCCGGCGGGATATCCCAGTTCTTCTCCCAACGATACTCTGACTGCCGGTGCGATCTGGACGATGACATGTTTGCTTTCATCATGAAGCGCGTTCCACACCACATCGGTATCGTCTTTTTCCGTGATCGCCGCTACCGGACAAACACTGGCACACTGTCCACAAAACGTACAAGACTCATCGGAAAGATACTTGCCATATGCAGGTGTGATCTGCATGTCATGAGAACGACCCATGTTTTCAAGGATGTTGATACCTTGGATGTTTTTGCATACATCGATGCAACGTCCGCATTTGATGCAGCGATTGGGATTGCGTAAGATCGAAGGGTTGTTGTCGTCGACTTTCTGCACTTCCAGCACGTGTTCAAAACGATTCTCATCGATGCCCAGTTTGTTGGCCAGTGTTTGCAGTTCACAGTTGAGGTTTTTGACACAAGCCGTGCAATTGGCATCGTGATTGGACAAGATCAGTTCGGTGATCGTCTTTCTGGCATTGAGCACTCTTGGCGAGTTGGTCTTGATGACCATGCCTTCTTCGATCATGGTTGAACAGGATGTGACCAACCCCTTTTTACCTACGATCTCCACGACACAGATCCGACAATCCGATTGAATGTTGAGATCAGGATAATAACACAAAGTCGGTATCTTGATGTTGTTGGCTTTGGCAGCTTGTAAGATAGTCATTTTCTTTTCAAGCTGGATGTCGATGTCATTGATCTTCATGTTGATCATGTCAGCACCTCCTGTGTCGATTTCGAATGCTCGATGCAGTCGATATAGTCCTCTCTGAAGTATCGCAAGGTTGAAATGATGGCTGTCGGGGAGGATTGTCCCAGTCCACAGAGTGAGGTTTGGTGCATGACCCTTGCCAGGGATTCAAGCGATACCAGATCTTTGAGTTGGGCTTCTTTTTGAGCAAACTTCTTGATCATGATTGCCAACTGCAGATGTCCTTCTCGACACGGTGTGCATTTACCGCAGGATTCATGAGCAAAGAACTCCACGATCCTTCCCAAGATATCAAATAGGTCGAAGCGATCATCCATCACGATGATGGCTCCTGATCCGGTTTTGGATTCGAACTCTTCAAAACGTTCGAAGTCGATGATCATGTCAAGCATGTACTCAGGGATGATCGGTCCACAAGCCCCTGAAAGCTGGACCATCTTGATGCGACGATCATGTTCGGATCCCTGACCGCACATCTTGATCACATCCAGGATGCTGGTCCCAAACTCCACTTCATAGACCCCTCTTTTTTTGACATTCCCGGATAAGCTGATCAGCTTGGTTCCTGTAGAGGAAGAGGTACCGATCTTGGCATAGGCTTTTCCGCCCATTTCCAATATCGGCATGAAGTTGGCAAAGGTTTCGACGTTGTTGATGAGGGTGGGCTTACCAAAAAGGCCTTTGCTGGTGGGGAAAGGTGGTTTGACACGGGTCCTACCCGGTTTACCCTCGATCGACTCGATCAAGGCAAACTCTTCTCCGCATACATACGAACCAGCACCGGAACGGATCTCGATGTCAAAGTCAAAATCGAGTCCCTGAATGTTGGTCCCGAGGTATCCGTTTTCTCTGGCAGCATCGACGGTCCAGCGCATCAGTTCAATGATGTTGACATATTCCCCACGGATGTAAATATACCCTTTGGTCGCACCGGTAGCATAGGCTGCGATCAACATGCCTTCGATGATCTGATGAGGATCATTCTCCATGAGGTAGCGATCTTTGAAGTTGCCTGGTTCTCCTTCATCGGCATTGCAGATGATGTATTTTATCGGTCCGGTTTCTTTGGCCAGTCCCCACAGTTTGATGGCAGCCGGAAAACCGGCTCCACCACGTCCTCTGAGGTATGATTTTTCGATTTCTTCAATGATGGCTGTTCTTTCCATCTTCAATGCTTTTTTAAGTATCTTGTATCCATCATGAACGATATAGTCCTGGATCGACATCGGATTGATGATGCCGCACCGTCTGGTGATGATTTTTCTTTCACACATGGTGGCCACCTCGATATTCGGAAATGATCGCTTTGACCTTGTCGGTGGTGCAGTTTTTGTAAATGGTGTTGTTGATACGCATTACCGGTCCTTTGTCACAGCATCCCAGACAGCTGGAAAACTCCAAGGTGAACATGCCATTTTCGGTGGTTTCACCAACATGGATCTCCAGGAGTTTTTCAAGCGTTTTTAACAGAGCCGGGCTGTTGGACACATAACATGGCACATCACGGCAAAGCTGGATCACGTACTTTCCTTTGGGTATGTCTGATAGCAGTGTATAAAAGGAGATGACACTGCACACCTTGCTTTCGCTGATCTGACAATGATCAGCGATCTGTTTGATCTGATCCTCACTGACACAGTGCTGAGGGTTTGTTGATTGCACCTCCAACAAGATCTCGATCACACTGTCTTCAACGGGAGGATACTTTCTCAGTATGTTTTCCATCATGGGTTCCTCCTGATTGAACAACAGCAAAAAAGTGAATGTCATGATCATTTCACCGGTTCTCTCGATCAATTATCGTTATTTATTTCACAATCTTTTTGCTGTACTTATTATAACGCATCATTTTAATGAATGCAACAAAGAAAAGATCCACTTTTACGTGTGGATCTTGGTTCAATAAGAAACATCAAATCAGCCTCAATAATGTACAGCTCTTGGCAGTGTTTTTGCTTCTTCGACCCATCTTTCTACCTGGGACAAGACCGGTACTCTGCGAACCAATTTCTTCTCTTGGTTGACTTCAGCCAACTTTGCCGTCAAATTATCGGGACGGCGACCAGCCAACTCTACAACCGTATCCACTCCGGATGCTTCCAACAACTCAGCATACTCACCACCAATGCCATTGATCCTGAAAAGATCGGCATGGTTGACCCATTTGAGGATGAGTTTCTCGGACAAACCGGTTTTCTCCGCAAGATCGATGCGACCTTTTTTTGTTGATCCGGCTTGAAGAAGGGCTTCGACTGATCTGATTCCAAGTTCATTGAGTTTACCTTCGTAAACTTCACCAATGCCCTCGATCGTAGATAGTTTAGACATGTTAAGCCTCCTTTGATTTCATTATGCTCCTTTAAACACTAGGTTTCAAGGAAATGAGGGAAATAAGGAAAATAAAGTGCAAGTCTCTTTCTTTGAATCAGACCTTGGGTGTGTCTGTGTAGGAGGAGTGGTTGTTTACAAGTGGTGGAAGCATCACAAGAGATGTTTCAGCATAATTTATGATGGACCAAAAGTGTGATGAGATTTTGAAAGGAAATCAACTACCATAAAGTGCTTGTTTTTATTATAGAAAAGAATGAGATTAAACCTCATTCTTTTCTGTGCACCTATTAGTAACTTGCCGAATATGCTTATTTGGTTAAACTACTCTTGAATCTTCGCGATTGGTTTGAATAGTTCATAGAAGTCTTGAACTTTTAGACCAATAATAACTTGAACTTCTTTTCCGTTGATGATGACTCCTTTTTGATTAGCGTTCTTAATGACAGCCTCTTCTATCAAACTAGCATCTTTTACTGTCACTCTCAATCTAGTCATACAGCAAGAAACAGATTGAATATTTCCATTTCCTCCTATGCCATCCAAAACGAATTTGGCGTCTTCAATCGTTGGATCTGCATCGGTTGCAGAACCTGCTTCAAGTCCCCAGTCAGCATCTCTTCCAGGGCTTTTGAAATTAAACTTCTTGATAACAAAAATGTATACAAAATACCAAAGGACTGTGAAAACGATTCCAACCCCTACATAGATATATAGTTTTGTTACACTGATCGGTAGAGCGAGGTTAATAACCAACAACTCAATACCACCGAAGATGTTGTAGGTTTGGTTACCGAAAAGATACAGTACCATTTCAGAAAGACCTGTCAAAACACCATGCACGATCCACAACAATGGTGAAATAAACACAATGATGAAGTCCAGGGCTTCAGTGATACCCGACAGCATAGCTACAAGGTATATCGGGATCAACATACCAATAACTGCTTTTTTGTGTTCAGGTCTTGCTAGTTTTATCATTGCAAGCACTGCTCCCAACGCACCAAAAATCTTAGCAAAAGCAAATGAAGCAAAACGAATCGATGGATCTAAAACAGTGATTGTACCATTTGCTATTAAAGGCATTTGAGCATAGAAAATGTTGGTTGCACCATAATATGCAACTCCATCAATAACTGCAGTTCCACCTACTGGCGTGAAGTTGAAAGGCATCCACATAAAGTGATGTAATCCAGTAGGGATAAGTGTTCTATTTAAGAAACCGAACGTAAATACACCAAAAGAACCAGTGTTATTGATGAAATCAGACAACGAGTTGATTGCATTTGCAATCACAGGCCATATGTATGCTGACAAAACAGCCAACACGATGGTCAAGAAAATCATGATGATCAATGCAAATCGTGGGCCCCCATAAATTCTTAAAACTTCAGGGAATTTTACTTCTAAGCTTTTGTTATAAACATACCCCGTAATACAACCTAAAATAATACCTCCGAAAACATTGACATCCGTTACTTGTAATCCCAATACCACAGCTTGTCCGGTTGCAAACAATCCCATCCCTGCAGAACCAGGTTCTGCGAGCATATCAGTCATAGTAAGAAATGTGTTGTTTGCGTAGATGAACATTAGATAAACCAACAACCCCAACACTGCTGCATTGCTTTTTTGTTTTTTTGCAAATCCACCAGCGAGGCCCACACACAGTAATAGACCGAGGTTACCAATAATAGCTGCATTTGTTACTGAACTTAGTAATGCCCCCAAGCTCTTGAGAACATCTGGTAACCCATCAAGTGTCAAAACGACACTAATTGCCAGGATCAACCCTATAACAGCTAAATAAAGGATCGGGTCTACAACCGTGCGTGAAAAACTTCTAAACGCACCAGAAATCTTCTCTTTCATTTTCTTCTCCTTTGATCAGGTTTTATACCTGATAATCCAATCTCCTTTGTGGACAACAGCATTTTTTGACATAACGATATACTTGCATTTGTCTTTGTTTAGTATAATGATTGGTGTCGTTACATCGATTCCACTTGCTTTTAACTTATCAATATCAATCTCTGCTATCAACTCTCCCTTCTTAACAGCTTGTCCTGCTGTAACTTTCAATTTGAAACAATCCAAACACTTATCATATGAATCGATTCCCACATGAATCAATACTTGAACTCCATCCTCTGCTTGAATGGCTATAGCATGTTTAGTGGGAGTAATTACAGCTACAACCCCATCAATTGGCGCGTAAAACAAATCACTCTCAGGTACTATGGCGATTCCGGTCCCGATCAACTCATTTGAGAACGATTCATCATTGACATCTTGTATTGCTATCAAAGAACCTTTTGTGGGAGAGTATATGTCTTTCATCTTCGAAAATAGTCTCATTGTTGTTCTCCCTTCAAGATCTCTCTTTGATTATTTATGATTCGGCTAATATGTATCATCAAATAAAGTTCCTCTTGCTCATTTAATATAAATCCTAGTTTTTTCTCTATAATGTATGACACTTTTGCAATCGAACGGTTTAGATTTTTGTTGGATTTGAATACATTTCTGATTTCAGAAACATCTTCAGTAAGCCTGTTGTTATTAAACAGTCTGTATACTAAATACTTTAGGTGGATAACGAGCCTATGATATGATTCGTCATCTTTTCTGATTTTAACCCCTTTGAATTCTTTGATGATCACGTCTGAAATTTCTGATACCACTGCGAGTAGTTTTTGTGGGTTATTGTCCTCTTCAGAGTTTTTACCTATGATGATATGAAAAGCAATGAAACCTATCTCATAATCCGGCAATAATGTGGATGTATGTTTAGCAATGATGTTGAGTGCTTCTTTTCCAATTCTGTACTCCTTTGGGTAAATCATGGACAGCTCATCAAGTAAAACGAAAGAAAGATGTTGATTGGATAAGTATCGTTGTCTTGCGAAAAATATATGATCCGCAAGATTCATAAGCACCTTCTCTTCAAGTTGACGATTCAAGATCTCTTTTGCATATTGAAGTATTTCATCTGCAATTTGAAAGTATTCGTAAGGAATTTCTGTAAAAAACTTTGCGTATTTTGTTTTTTCATTAGGTGCGACATAGAACTTTTTCTCGATTTTGGAAGTATCGACAATATCTCCCCGCTCAACACCAAAACCAATACCGGGTCCTGTCAGCACGATTTCTTGTTCATTTTCAATTGCACATATTGCGTTGTTGTTGAATACTTTCTTTACAATCACTCCAAGATCTCCATCTCTGCTTATCGCAGTATTGACATCGCCATCCTTCTGTAATGATGTCTTCTTCCTCTGATCGCTATGCCATACGTCATTATGTTTTCTGGTAAGACCATCGACTCACTATATCCAATATCACCTAATTCGTGCATGTCAGCTCCTGTCATTTTTGCCCATAGAGCAATTTGTCGAATCGTGTGTTCATCGCTTCCTTCTTGCGATGTATGAATGCCCACAGAGGCAATAGCACCTTTGCTTTGGATTACTTCAACGAATGATTTGCATTTTTCGATCGTCCATCCATAGTGAGCTCCTGGTGCAGGAATTCCAACTATGTCCGCTCCAGCATCGATCGCTGCCACAACTTCATCGATTCCAAATAGACTATCTCCTGTCTTTCCATCCAATCCCATCAATCCTGGACCATGAGGTCTGAAGTAAGATATAAGTGCTTTCCCCTCAGCGATATGTTTGATCTCGGTGATTCTTTTGGTGATAGCATTTTGGTCATTTCCCCAAGCTAAGATATTAAGAACATCAGCACCCGAATCAATTGCTTTTTGAGCATTTTCAACAGTTGCTTTTACTTCTCCATAACTGAATGTTTGACCTGTATCTTCTTCATCTGGTGTCAACACCAATAACACTCCAACAGGTCTGCCTATCAGTCTTTTCAGTTCATTTAGAGTGTAACCTTTCCCAAGCTGTACTTGTATCAATCTTGTAGTTACATCATCTTCAACGTTTTTGGACTCTAACCCTGGAATGATAGGATCATTCATATCAAAGCAATTGACAAGAACGATATCTGCTCCAAAAGCTGCAGCAACTTCCGGATTGCTGACAAAATCGATGAAATTAGCTGCACGAACACGAGCATAACCCATGATCGTTCTACCTTCACTACGCTTGATGGCTCTCTTCAACTGCTCAGGAGTCCATTCAAGAATGACACTAGGTGTAGCCGTAAGCAATCTTTCATTTGATTGATTCATGATCTTTTTATACTCTTGCGACATGTGTTTTCCTCCTTCAATAATAAAGACCTAGCCAAAAGAGACTAGGTCTTGCCTTATTCAGTCACAATCCTATATACAGTTTGATGATATTATACTTAACACTGAAAGTCAATCTCCTTTGACAATAAGCTCAGAAAAAAATGAGTGTATAGGATATAATGGTAGGAGACATACAATGACCTTGTGGCTTGATCAATCAGAAAATGGAGATAAACCAAATGAAATATTTCAGCTGTAAACTTGAAGATCTGCTTGAAATGGATAAGATCGCACTCAAAAAATCGATTGTCGAAGCAAATGGAAGAACCATCATGGGAGAGATGATATGCACAAACCAGCAAACATATCCCGAAATCACTGATGCTGAGTTGATCTCTTCATTTGGGTCAGATATCATATTACTCAATCAGTTTGATATTCTGAATCCCATCATCCCTGGATTATCAGTCGACTTTGATCCTATCCATAAAATCATGGATCTGACCGGGAAGTTGATTGGCATCATTATTGAACCAAATGTGATTTCAACAAATAAAGATAACTTCGATAACATGATTGCACAATGCATTCGAACGAAAGTTAAGTTTTTGGTCATTACATCCAATCCGGGAGTACAAGATACTATTGAACAGTATCTGAACACTCTTAAAAGAATCAATAAAATCGATATCAATAAAGATTTGACCATTCTGTTAGGTAAACTTCATTTTAATAACCACAACGAGACCATCAATGATTTTTTCAGTGAAGACAACATTTTACTATTAAAAGAATACGAAGCTGACGGAGTCGTTTTACCATCACCGGGAACATGCCCTGGCAGTGACCTAATGACAATAAAAAACATCATCGACAATGCTCATAAACATGGTTTGATAGCCATGACAACGATTGCAACCAGTCAGGAAGATTCAGATATGGAAACAATAAAGGAGATAGCATTACTCAACAAGATGGCTGGAGCAGACATCCATCACATCGGAGATGGTGGTGTCCGATGTGCTAGTCCTGAAAACATTATGGCATACAGCATTGCAATCAGAGGTAAAAGGCATACATACACTGTTATGGCAAAGTCGATTAAGAGATAGTACTGTAGTGCCTTTTCATTTTTCAAGGTTCAACTACATTCATGATCGAGCAGTTAACTCAATCTCTCCAATACCTTATTCCCAAGTAATCTAAAATCGAATGATCTTTTACTTCATCGTTTATCATTAGTAACTTTTATGGCAATCACACACCTCTATGTCTGTAAATTAACACATAAAAAAACTAGATCGGAAGAGCGTCGTGTAGGGAAAGAGTGTAGATCTCGGTGGTCG
>CALFEZ010000297.1 GCA_937957895.1 uncultured Erysipelotrichaceae bacterium | reverse complement strand
GTTGTTGACGGTATTGACATTGCCACAACGTGGTGAGAAAGCAGCACTAAGTGCTTCTGCGATCCTGGTGATCGAATCCGATCCACCAAAGTTGAGGGTCACATCGCTATTGTCTATAGCACAGACCGGATGACTGGAAACCAAACTTGCCCAGTTGCCATTACTGCTTACAGCGGTTGCGCCTTGATCGTTGATGACATCGGCTCCGTCATTGGATCCCATAAAAGCGATAAATGCCAATGTTAGTTCGTATTCTCTTTCTGACTGATAATCACCATCCACGCGTCTCATAAAGACAAACGGACGTTTTAAGCCATAGGTGTCATTGAGCACGTTGGCTTCGGTGGCTTCGACACCTTCAAAGTTCAATGCCTTGATCGTGTCGTTGACACTAGATAGTGAAACATATCCGATCCCGGCGATGTCGGTAGTCATGGCTGTCATGATGCCGGCGTTGTTGTTGGTGATAAATCCGCTGACAAGCACGCTGTCATCACTCGATGCTTCTTTAAATCCGATTCCACTCATAAATCCGTCACGGGTTCCCGAAGATGTATCGCGGGTGTATACGTTGATTTTTTCTTCTTCAAAACCATTTTGATCGTTATTGCCAGAACATCCGGCAAGGGCTAACAGTGCAATGATTGCTGGTATGATCAGTAATCGTCTCATAATTCCTCCTTGTGATTTACACAAGGTCATCATAAGGCAACGATGTTAATGCATGATGAATCGATTGTTAAGGTTTTGTAAAAAAAAGACCGATTTTCATCGGTCTAACCAAAATCCACATATTGTGCTTTTTTACGATAGATCACATGTTCACAGATGTTTTTGCTGTGATCTCCCGCTCGTTCGATGTTTCTTAGCAAACTGATCGTGGCAAAAGACACATTGACTTTCTCCTTATTGGAAAAATCGACCTTCATGGCCACTCGCTTGAGGGTTTCATCGATCATCTCATCGGCCTCTGCCGTTTCATATGCCAAAGCGATGTCATTGGTTTGGACCACTTTGATCACTTTGTCGTAATTGGTAAAAAACAATTCAAACAAATGCCTTGTCTCTTCCCACAGCAACTCAGGCAAATGCTGGTTTTTGATCACATACCGGGCAATGTTTTTGGCATAATCCCCAATCCGTTCCAAATCCTTGGCGATCTTGATGGCTGTAAGCACCCTGCGCAGATCAGAAGCCACCGGCTGCAGTAGCGAAAGCACATGCACCGATGTTTCATTGATCTCTTGTTCGAGATTGTTGATGTGAGCATCGCTTTCGATGATAAACAAGGCTTTGTCCTTTTTATCATGCAACAGTGCATCCATTGATTGTTCCATCATCGATCGCACTTGTTTGGCCATGATGATAAGCATCTCTTCTAATTCACTTAATTGTTCATCGATTTTCATGATCCACCTCTTTGAAAGTCTATCGTTTGAGTAATAAACGTTGATGAAATCCGTGTTAAGTTTTCGTTAACTTTGACAAAGTGATCGTAAAGGTCGTTTGTTGATCGGTCGTTGAAGATGCTTCGATGGTTCCTTGATGAGCTTCGATTAGTTCCTTGACGATCGACAAGCCCAAACCACTGCCTCCGCTTTGTCGGTTGCGATCATCATCGACCCGATAGAAACGTTCAAAAATATGGGGTAGATCCTTTTTCTTGATACCAATGCCAAAGTCGGTCACTTCGATGATCTTTTGTGTATCGTTTCCCTTAATATGTACGATCAGTTTCTTACTGCCACTGTAAGTAATTGCATTGTCGATCAGATTGATCAAAACCGTTAGCATGGAAGAAGGATCAGCCAGCACCGGATCTTGATCATCATGGAACACTTCGACATCCATGTTTTTTTCTGTGATCTTCAATCGGAGCGATTGCACCGCTTCCATGACCACAGCATGCATGTCAAGTGGTTGTTTGTTGAGCAGGACGGTTTGATTGCTGAGTTTGGAAAGATACAACAGATCTTTGACGATCGTGTTCAAGCGATCGGTCTCAATGGCGATCTGGTGGGTGAACTCGTTGCGTGTGTCATCATCGTTGAATCCTTTTCTATTGAGGATCTCAACCATGCCTTTGATCGCCGTGATCGGGGTTTTCAGTTCATGGGATGCATCTGCCAGAAAGCGTTTTTGGATCCTTTCCTGATGCAGCAGCCTTGTGATGTCCTGCAGCACGACCAAACAACCTTGATATCGATCGTTTTGCACGATCGGTATGGAGACAACCTGATAGTCCGTTTGACTGAGCGTCAAAGTGGTCGTCATGGAGCGTTCATTCAAATAGATGTCATTGAGCAATCGCCGCAAAAGCAATGGGATGGCTTTGCTGCGGATCGTCAGCTGGTCATCCTCGTTCTGCAACAACAACTTGAATGTATCGTTGGTCAAAAGGATGTTGCCATATTGATCGATCAGTACCAACGGATAAGGTAGATAGGTGATCAGAGTTTCAAATCGTTGTTTCATCAATGCCTGAGATCGGTCTTTGAAAGTGATCTCTTGATGATGGGTGCGTTCAAGCTGATATGTATGATGATCAAAAAGCACGATCAAATATGCGATGATCCCTATCAGCAAAGCCAACAGAAAAACAAGCCAGACCCACGGCACTGTGATCAGTCGATCTCCAACCAATGCCAAGACCAACACGAGCAAAACGGAGCTGATGACTTGTTTACGATTTTGTTTGAAGAACATATCCCACTCCACGGACAGATGCTATCGTGCAAACCGAATTGGAAAGCTTGGTACGTAGTTTGAACACATGGACATCCACGATCCTGGTATCGCCATCGTATTCGAAATCCCATAGTTCATTTAAAATATCGTCTCTGCTGAGCACGATGTTGTTGTTTTTGACAAAGTAAACAAACAGATCGAACTCTTTTTTGGTACATGTCTGGATGGTTTGGGCTACTGTGATGGTGCGTGCACTCAGATCGATGTCGATGTCCTGATAATGCAATGAGCGTTTGTCTTTATGATGCACTCGTTTGGTATGTGTTTTGACACGTGCCAATAGTTCTCGCGGTGAAAAGGGCTTGGTAAGATAATCGTCGACTCCTGCCTCAAATGCTTCAAGGATGTCACTTTCCTCGTCTTTGGCAGTCAGCATGATGATGATCGCATCGATTTGCTGAGCACGGATATGACGAACGATGTCGATCCCGGAGATCCCAGGCAGCATCCAGTCGATGACAAACACGTCAAACGATCCATCGATCGCTTCTTTGGCCAGAAGTCCATCGGTAAACGTACTTACCG
>CALFEZ010000296.1 GCA_937957895.1 uncultured Erysipelotrichaceae bacterium | reverse complement strand
AAATGAAAACCCGCTGTTTAAGCGGGTTATTTGCGTATTGGCAGGGGTAGCAGGAGTTGAACCCGCATCAACGGTTTTGGAGACCGGTATTCTACCATTGAACTATACCCCTAAATGCGTGCTATGATCGCTGCTGATCAACGTAGGCCTTAACATAATAACATATACGATGTGCTATTTCAATCAGAAAATAGCAATAGTATCGTGTCAGATCGTCAGATCTGATTGTTTGTTTCGAAGTATCGATGAGTAGATGTATCACACTGTCTTTAACTTATCGATCGTTGTTTCTTTGATTTGATCAAAGTGCTTTATCAGCCACCACATCATCTCGATATTCTTGTCATAAAGTGCTTCATAATCAAGATTCCCCTTTAACCATGCAATGAATATCAGTTCGATCGCAACCAATACGAGTGGCAGAGATTGTATCTCATACACTGTTAATGGATTAATCGAATGGTATCCTTGGATCAGATGTGAATAAAATGCAATCCACCTAGAATTACCTATCTGAATATCGTCATCAAAACACTCTGATAAGACTGCGGTTAAACAATAACAGATATCGAAAATCCTGATGTTGCTTTCGGTTAAATCGAAATCAATAAAGCCAGTAATATCGCCATCTTGGATGAGAATGTTTCCGGGATGCATGTCCCTGTGGATCATTTGTACATTGCATTTTGGTAAAAGCAAACGTGCTTGAGAAAGATAATTATCACAGAAACTCTGAGGTATCTGAAAATATTCGGCAATGTTCGGCAATACCTTTTCAACGACTTGCAACATGTCCTTGTGTGGTACTTCCATGTTTATGTTACGAATGGATTGATGAAGTCTTGCGATGGCTTCTCCTACTTTAAAAGCAAAAGAAGGCTGATCCAATAGATAAGTTGAAGATATGGGAGTGCCAGGGATGGCTTTGTTGCAAGAAAAATGCCATTCGTCGATACAAATAATAGTATCATCAAAAGAACAACGCTGACTTACACCAAAAACAGATAATAATCGTGTATTTTTTATAAGCTGGTCTTTGTTTATGGAAGCTTTTAAGATCCATTCTTCATCAATAAACCAACTTTGCTGCATCTCTTTGTTGGTAGCTTTGATAGGAGTGATCTTTGGTTTATCAAACCCAAACCGGCGTAGTGCTGTTTCAATGGTTGATTGGTGTATCATGAAAATCCCACATTCCCTTCATTAAGAAAAGACAATCAAATAGTATCATCATTACACTGTCATAAACAACACCATATCAAACATATCAAAAGGTACGATACACTTGATTTAATGATTTGTTTTAATCCTTAACTGGATATATGGGTCTATTTGAAAGGTTGATTTGCTATAATAGAGTTGGAGGACTTCCCATGAAAGAAATTCTTGATGCCAATAGCATTCGACGTTCGCTTTTTCGAATCAGTCATGAGATCATCGAAAGAAACAAAGGGATCGAAGATGTTGTGTTGGTCGGTATCAAAACCAGAGGAGAAACACTTGCCAATCGTTTGTCTGATTTGATTTTTCAGATAGAGGGGGTCAAAGTACCTACAGCAGCCATTGACATCTCGTTTTGGCGTGATGACATGAAGATAAAAAACACATCTATCCCAGATCTGGATATCGAAATCAAGGACAAGATCGTGATCCTTGTTGATGATGTCCTCTATAAAGGACGCACCGTCAGAGCAGCCATGGATGGAGTCATGCATTATGGCCGGGCAAAACAAATTCAGCTGGTCATATTGATCGATCGCGGGCACAAAGAGCTTCCTATCCGAGCAGATTTCGTCGGGAAAAATGTCCCGACTTCACTTAGTGAAGATGTGAAGGTCCATCTCGTCGAAAACGATGGAATAGATGCCGTATACATAAAAGGTGTTGATTAGGGTCAACACCTTTGTATTACATGTAGTGAATCAAGTTTGCTTTATCATTTATATATGGGACCAATTTTTCCGTCTTACTTGAAAGCAGCACCGTCACCCCAGGTCCATGTCCAGAAACATAACTATCGGAATGGATGATCAATCCAAAGGTCCCGGCATGTTGGATGTAATCTGGACCATACACATTGGCATGATCTTGGATGAACACGAAATCACCATATCGAAGGTCCTTTAGTCCGAGTTCATCGACAGTTTTTTGATCGCGGGTCATGATATCATAATCACCGCTATGCATGTCGCTTGATCCTAATCCCGATCCCATCAACTTAGCGGGGACGATCGCTTTGACCGGGACATGAAGTTTATCACCTTCTTCTTTGATAGGGAGTTTCATCAATAGGGCAGGATCGATGTTCATGACTGATATTTCAGGATGATCAAGCAGTTCAAGACCTTGACCGAAAGATTTGATTTGGATTTTGTCATCTGTTGACAGTTGCTCCAATATATCATCTTCAAAATGGATCATGACATGGTTGATACCACCATGTTTGCCGGTGACGATTCCAAGCGCTCCTTTTGCGTCTCCGGTGATGACTTTGGCTTGATTTCCGACACAAGCCAGGATATTCAAAGCAGCATCTTCTTTTTCATCTGGATTTTTCAAACTGACTCCAGGTTCAATATGGTCTCCTTTGATACCCATGCACACATCGTTGATCTTGGCATTGTAAGTGATTCCACCTGTAGCAGGTACGATCCTGGCAACCCCGTCACTTCCAATACGATAGCCAGGCAGTTTCATCGTTGGATGATGCACTTTGCCACTGACGGATATTTGGATACATTTCTCTTTGTTTGTTTTCACATGATCACCTCACTATCCATGATATCAAAATTGGAGAAATTTCCAAATCATTTTGAAGACTTTGGGTATATAATAGATAGAAATGAGGGAATCATGGAAATTATTCTGATATTTTTTGCATTTATCCTGGTAATGATCGCTACGACCATCCCAACAAGTAAGAGAAAAGACATGTCTTGGATGAAGGGAGTCTCTTCTCATCGAGGTTGGTATCAAAAAGATCAATCCGTTGCCGAAAACAGCATGACTGCCATTAGAAAATCGATCGATATGCATTTGGATATCGAATTGGATGTGCGCATCACCGCAGATCAGAAACTGATCGTCTTTCACGACAAAACCCTTGAAAGAATGTGTGATGTCGATCTCGATGTAGAAGCATCAAGCTTTGAGGAGCTATCAAAGTTTGACCTTGGAAAAGGCCATGATCGCATTCCATTGTTTATTGAGGTGTTGAAAGAGATCGCTGGCAAAGTAAATCTCATCATCGAGATCAAACCAACCAAACGAGTGGATGAAGTTTGTTCTTTGTTATCAGACGAGCTTGATGGATATAACGGAAAGTTTGCTGTTTGTTCTTTTGACCCTAAGATCATTGCATGGTTTCGAAAGAATAAACCACATTACATCCGAGGCCAGATCATCATGTCATTTCTAAATGATGCAAGACTGCCATGGATCAATAGGATCCTGCTTTCCATCAATGGATTCAACTTCAACACTCGATCTGATTTTGTTAGTGTCCATTATAGCATCGTGCATTTATTTACATGGATGCGCGTGTTCAAAGGGGTTGTTTGTACTTGGACGATTTCTGATAACCATTGGTACACCAAACTTTATGGGAAAGTGGATCATCTGATCATAGAGCACATCGATCATGTTAAGTAATTTCAAAGCATGGCTAAACGAAAATCTTAATGATACACAAGAGTCTGATGCCATCATAAATCGTAAAGGATTGATCCAAAGGACATTGAAGATCGCATGGCCTTCTGCAACAGAAGCTTTTTTGATCAGTGTGATCGGTGCCATAGATATGATGATGGTAGGGAGACTCGGAAAAGAAGCGATTGCTGCCATTGGTATCACCAATCAACCAAAATTCATACTGCTAGCTGCGATATTGGCTCTCAACATTGGAGTCACGGTAGTGATCTCTCGTAGAAAAGGACAAAAAAAGCAAGATCTTGCTAACTTGACCCTTCAGAACTCAGTGATGCTTTCACTGCTGATCAGTGTTGCCTTAAGTGTGGTCGGCATCGTGTTTTCACGACCTTTTTTAATGCTTGCAGGAGCTGAATCCGATTATCTTGATATGTCCATCCGCTATCTGAGGATCATATTATTGGGTAATGTATTTTTGGGTATTGCATTGACTATCAATGCCGCACAGCGTGGTGTCGGAAATACATTCGTTGCCATGAAAACCAACATCATTGCCAATCTTGTCAATGTGGTATTGAATTTTTTCTTGATCTATGGGATTTGGGTATTTCCAAGATTGGAAGTTACAGGGGCT
>CALFEZ010000295.1 GCA_937957895.1 uncultured Erysipelotrichaceae bacterium | reverse complement strand
GATATAAAACGTATCCTGCATGTCTCTTGCAGGATGATTGGCAGGAATGTTGGCACGTTCAAAGTTATAGAAATCAAGTTCCACTTCCGGTCCTTCGATGATCTGATACCCCATGCCACAAAAAAGATCTTCGATTTCCTGCTGGACGATCGTCAATGGGTGCAAGCGATGGACACGATGTTCCACTCCCGGAAGTTCGATATCGATTCGTTCTTTTTCAAGTGCCAATGTCAATGCTTGATGCTGTAAAGCTTCCTGTTTTTGCAGATATGCTTGCATCAATGCGTTTTTCACGTCATTGACCTGCTGACCATACACTTTTTTCTGATCGTCCGGTAGATCTTTGAGCACATGCAAAAGATTGGATACCAAACCTTTTTTAGACAGATATTCATTTCGGATATGCTGAAGTTGCTCCAATGTCTGAGCTTGTGCGAAGGCCTGTAATCCTTGCTCTAAGATGGTCTGAATGTCACTCATGGGTTCTCTCCTTCAATAAAAAAACGTTCCATTCCAGAAACGTCTTGACGCGGTACCATTCTGATTCACTCAACGAGTGCGGCTTTGATTCCTTAACGCGGAGTACGGGAGTATCTAGCTCCTCTTACGGGTGAATTCATAAAAGATATCTAAGCCTTTTTCAGCTACCGGCTCTCTCTATAAGACATTGCTTTTACTACTATGTCCGATCAACGATTTACGCTCTTTATTATAGGGTACTTTGTGTAAAAAGACAAACTTTTTGTGTTATGCAAGATGTGCATGGATGATGACGGATGATCTTGGATCGTTGAGAAGCCCATATCAAAAGCTTGCTACTTAAGGTGAGCGAGCACTTTCTTGCTTAAAGTTTGTTTTGCTTGATCGATGTTATGTTTGGCGATGTCGATGCGCTTTTCGATATCCATCACCTGATCATTTTCATCAGCGATCACCATGCCTCCTTGATGAGGTTGGGTATTCCAGTTTTTGGCATATTTGAACTCTTCGACTTCCTGCCACAGATAAGGTACTGGCAAAAAACCGGATGCAAATATCAGATAAAAGCCTTCAGGAGAGTATGGATCAGGTATCAAGTTTTCGATCGCATGGATCAGTTTTTTTGCCTGATCGAGCATCTCTTTGACTCTTCTATCGATCTCCGGATGGTGACTCATGTCACGGATGGCATCTTTTTGACGCAATCTGCGATAAGATGCAATGGCGTGTTGTGTGATCTGGATGCTTTCGTGGATGACTTCGGGTGTTGCCAAAAAGAGTGCTTCACTGTAACTGACGACATGAATGATGGGTGGCGAGTGATGATTATGAGGATCGATATCATCCATCAAAGCACTCACGGCAGCCAGTTGGATCTTTGCTTTGTCGATGTCAGGCTTGAAGTAATCCAACCCGGCACGAGGCTGATGGATGACTTTGAAGTGCTTGTCTTCAAGCGGTTTGATCAATAAAAGCATGGCTCTTGCCTTGGCAAGGTCTTGGATGCCCCAAGTAAATCGGGGTGTGTTGAGCATGTTTTGACAAACAAAATGCCTGATGCCCATTTGTTTGGCGAGTTTGGCACACAGATAATTGCTGACAATGTAAGTGATGTCATCGGCACCGCGAAAAGCAAAGTGGTGCGATACATTTGCTTCCATCGGTTTTTTTGTAGTAGCGATATATGCCATCGTTTCAAAATGAGCTTTGAGATTGGTATACAGATCGTAA
>CALFEZ010000294.1 GCA_937957895.1 uncultured Erysipelotrichaceae bacterium | reverse complement strand
GTATCCAGCTGGCATTGGGTATGACGATGACCGGAGCTGATCAAAGGACATTGGATCAGTTTTTTGACATGATGCATGTCATCGATCGGGAAGCTTTCGATCACCAACAAAAACAACTGCAGGTGCTTCTGACCAATCGCAATCATGCCACGCTCAACATCAACAACTCACTGTGGATCAGAGATAGTTTCAAGGAGTATGTGTTAGCGGATTATCTTGATCGTGTCGTTGAAAACTACGGAGCATTGGTTGCTACCGGTGATTTTGATGACATGGCCATGGTCGACTCGATCAATCGCTGGGTCAAAGACACGACCAACAAGAAGATCGACAAGGCTCTGGACGGACCGATCGATCCTTTGACCGTCATGTTTTTGATCAACACCATCTATCTCAAAGCTGACTGGCTGTCTGCTTTTGATCCCAATCAGAACATCCAAGAAAACTTTTATGGGTCCTCCACCAATCGGATCACCTACATGAATCAAATATTGGATGCCATGGCGTATGTAGAAGATGATCTTGCGTACATCGAACTGCCATATAAGGACCAAGATCTCAAAATGGTCATCATCCTTGATGAGAATCAGCCTGCTACTTTGGATCGATACCGGGAACTTCAAAACAAAGCTTCACTAAAATCGGTCGATTTGTTTCTTCCAAAATTCAAAATCGAAACCGAGATCAGCATGAATCAACCCCTGATCGACATGGGAATGCAAGATGCATTTTTGCCAGACACAGCTGATTTTTCACGTATAGCTGAAAATGCCAAAGCCATGGGATTGCATATTGCCGATGTCTTGCATAAAACATTCATTCAAGTTGATGAAAAAGGCACGGAAGCGGCTGCCATGACCAAAGTTGAGATGAGACTGGAATCGATGCCGCACAGCGACATCATCTTGAAGATCGATCGTCCGTTTACCATGCTTTTGGTTGATACAAAGCTTGATGTAATCACCTTTATGGGCTTCATTTTTGACCTTCAAAACTAAAAGTTTGTGAAATTATTCTTTTTCTTTTCTAATTTGTGAATCATTGTTATAATCTCTATCGGTAAGGAGGGAGATTTCTATGAAGAAACTCTTATTGTTAGCACTCCTTGGTTTAGTTCTGTTTGCTGGCTGTTCACCCAAAGATGTAGTTTACAAAGTGGGTACAGGCAGCGTCACGACCGTGGGCCAAAGAGATTTTAACGCTGATACAGGGACTCCGGGTCGAGTCCAAGTCAATACGACCTATGCAACCGTCGTTATGGATGAAAACGGAAAATTCGTCTATGTCGCGATCGATACTGCTCAAAACGAAGGCACCTTCGATGATGAAGGCCAAATCGTTGCTGCAACGGCACGTCCAACCAAAAAAGAACTGGGCGATGCTTACAACATGAGAGCTCGTTCACCGATCGGTAAAGAATGGGATGAACAGATCGAAGCGCTTGAAGCGTGGATGATCGGGAAAACTTGGGATGAAGTCAAAGCATTGCCGCTTACTGACAATTACATCTCAGATGGTGAAGATCTTAAATCATCCGTTACCATCACCGTGAATGCATATTTGGATGCCGTTGAAAAAGCGGTTGCCAATGCCGTGGAAGTCAAAAATGTCGCATCTGTTGGTTCAGGATCTGTCACAACAGTATCACCAAGAGCATTCAATGCTGATACCGCTACAGAAGGCCGCATCCAAGTCAATGTCACCTTTGCCGGTGTTGCTTATGACAAAGATGGCACGATCCTTTATGTGTTTATCGATACTGCTCAAAACCAAGGCACATTCGATCAAGAAGGAAAAGTCGTTGCTGCTGCTGCTCGTGCAACCAAAAAAGAACTGGGCGATGCCTACAACATGAGAACTCGTTCCCCTATCGGTAAAGAATGGGATGAGCAGATCGAAGCACTTGAAGGGTGGATGTTAGGAAAAACATTGGCAGAAGTCAAAGCATTGCCACTGACTGACAATTACATTACAGATGGTGAAGACTTGAAATCCTCTGTAACTGTGACCGTGGATGGTTATTTGGGTGCTGTTGACAAAGCTTCCGGTTATGCCGTCGATCTAAACTAGAAGCGAAACAAAGCAAAGAAAAAGTTTCCGATTGGAAACTTTTTTTGTTTAAAATCGTACAACCAGACTGATCATGGCAGCCATACCGATCAACAGGATCGGTGAAATCTTAGTCTTGATGATCAAAAACAATGCCAACGCAAACAACACGGATGTGCTTATGATCGGAACGGTCTCAACACCCATATCGCTGATCACGGTTTTAAGCATCGTATAGGCCGCATAAGCGATCAAAGCGGCAATCGTAGGTCTAAGACCATAGAACACTTTTACGAGCCAGGAGCTTGATTTAAAGTGCTCCAGTGACTTTCCGATGATGATCATGACCAATAAACCGGTAATCATGACGGACACACTGGCGATCACTCCTCCGGGGATGCCTCCGGCAACATATCCTGCATAAGTTGCCATGTTGATGCCGATCGGACCGGGGGTGGATTCGGATATCGCAACCATATCCATCAAGGTTGCCTGATCAAACCATGGATACTTGTTGGCGAGATTGATCAAAAACGGCAAGGTGGCCAATCCCCCTCCTACCGAGAAAGTCCCTATCAGCAAAAACTCCACAAACAAGATCAAATAAATCATGAAACACCTCCTCGGTATGGATAAAACACCATTCCCAAAAGTGCTGAAGGTAAAACGATGTAGATCGGACTCACATTAAAAAAAGCCATCACGATAAAACTGACAAGAAACAGAACGATTCCAAACAGATCCAAAATTCCTTTTTTGGCTAGGATCAGAGTTGTATGACAAATCAAAGCTGCCACGACCACCCGGATCGCTTTGAACATATTGGCAATGACCGCCAGCTCAAAAAGCCCTTCAAGTGCCATGGCGATGATCGTGATGATCAAGATGGAAGGCAATGCCGTCGCAAAAGCCGCGATCAATGCTCCCCGTTTTTTGGCGATCTGATAACCGGCAAGTGCATTGGTGTTGATGGCGATGATCCCCATGCTCACTTGGGCGATACCATAATAATCCATAAGCTGTTCTTCACTGATCCACCCTTTTTTTTCGATGATCTCCCTTTTGGCGATGGGGATCATGGCATATCCTCCCCCAAAAGTGAACAAACCAACTTTGAAGAAAGCCCAAAACATATCCAGGTAGCGTTTCATATGCTTCTCTCTTTTCTTTTCAGATGCATTTTCACGATCAGTAATCCAAAGAAGGTCCCCACAGCATCGATCATGACATCGACCGGTGATCCGACTCGATCAGGGATAAGTGTTTGCAGTGATTCATCAAATATGGCAAAAAGGACACCAAAAACAAAGACGATCGTTAGTTTTCTTTCCCTAGCGAAATCATAAGGACGCAATGCAAACATTGCCAATATTGCCAACACTGCATATTCAGCAAAATGAGCAATTTTTCGAATTAAAAAATGGAGTGACGATGGGTCAACGATGATACCGATGCTTTCAAATACGTTACTGATTAATGACAGGATGCCACCACTAAGTTGAGCGGATTGTGTTCCGCTTTGAAGTGAAAAGAAGAGGATGATTATCATCCAAAAAAATAGTGGGACAAAATGAAGGGTTTTGTTTGATTTGCTCATGATGATCCTTTTAACTTACTAAACGATATCACAAAAAAGACGACTTTTAAAGGTCACCGGAGTTGTCTGGCTATTAGTTGTACGAAACAAAAACACGATGAGAAACAAGTTGTATCCAGGTATTACCGGGAGCAAGTTTCAGCGGTTCTCCATCATCTAAAAAGAAGCGAGTCACATCTTCGTCATCGGATTTTTCCCAATAACCCTTATGGTAAATGCCTTCGATGAAATATTCCGCTACACCCGATCCAACATCTTCGACCATGACATACCCAACCGAACCAACCGTGGTGTGTTTGGCGTGTTGTAGGATGATGTTTTTTACTGTAACTTGTTGATTGTCAATCGCATCAAGAAATGGAGATTCCCCCATATAGCGCAAATATCTCTGAGTTGGTGCATGATACTGATATCTGACTTCCTGACTGTTTCCATATTTTAGGATCAAAGAAGTGACTTGTTCCCCGATAATATTGGATGATTCATCAAAAAGGAATGCTTGTTTAAGCATTTGGGGTTGGATGATCTCCAATGCATCTTCTCCCATGAAATATGCATTGTGAGGAGCTCGCCTAGCACTGTCTCGAAAGAAATACTTGTTGTTTAGACCGCTGACTCCATCAAAACGAGTTGGAAACCCAGCTTCGCGAACCACAGAATAGGCATCTGCTTCTGGACGCTTGGCACCTCCATAATGAGCAAATGGAATCATCCATTCTTTCGCATAATTGGCAAATGGCATCCTGACACTTCGAACCGGTCCGATCTTGTTGGGAACTTGAGAATGGAAGATAGCAAGAAATCGCGTGATCGAGTAACTCTCGACTGATATCTCATAGACGATATCTGCTTGTCCGATGCCTGATTGAGGACGAGCCGAAGCAGAGTTTTCAATCAAAACCGAAAACAACTCATACAACTCCTCCTCATAAGGAGCTCCCGATATCATTGATCGTTTGATTGGTTGTGGGAGTTCAATAATTGGATCATCATTATCAGAAGGAAGATCATCATTGTCATCTAGCATGGCATTATTGGAGTATATGAGAAACAAAGCAACAACAAAAAAAACCGACATCAATCCTATCACATGATATCGATACTTAATGATTGATTGAACACAACGATCAAACTTCATGGTGAATCAAAGCGCTCCATCGCCTTTTAATACGACCATGATCGTTTTTAGTAGGATTTTCAACTCGTTTGTGTAAGAAAGATTTTTGATATACTCAAGATCATGGTCAAGCTTCTCCTGAGGAAGTAAATGATAGCCTCCATTGATTTGTGCTTGCCCCGTCAGACCGGGTTTTACTTGTAACCGTTGGATGAATCCCGGAATCCTTTCTTCAAACTCAGCAATGAATTCAAGTCGTTCAGGACGAGGTCCGATCACACTCATTTCTCCGATCAAAACATTGTAGAACTGTGGAGATCGGAAGAGCGTCGTGTAGGGAAAGAGTGTAGATCTCGGTGGTCGC
>CALFEZ010000293.1 GCA_937957895.1 uncultured Erysipelotrichaceae bacterium | reverse complement strand
TGGCTTTTTCTGGTTGGCGGGATGGAAAGGGTCATGGTCATCGTGATCCATGTGGCATTGACAATCCTGGCATTCAAAGGTCTCAAATCAGCAAGACGGTGGTATTTCTGGGGCATGGCTTTCTTTATCCATGCAGCGTTGGACTTTATGGTCGTTTACATGCAACTCAACAACATTTCGATCTTGTTGATCGAAGTACTGGTACTTGTGTTTGCAGTGCTTGCAGTGTTGATCATAAAAAACTTTGTCCAGTCCTCACCGACTGAAGGAAAGATGATAGAAACATGAGACCTTTGACGATATTTGTTTTGAAACGTTGTCCGTATTGTATCAAAGCCAAAAAAATGATTGCAGAGCTGATGGAACAAGAACGATATGCCGATATCATGATCGAGTACATCGATGAGGCTAAAAACAAAAAGCTGGCAGCGACTTTTGATTACTACTATGTTCCGAGTTTTTATCTTGACCAACAAAAGCTCTATGAAGGAGCCATCCAAAAAGAACAACTGGTCGAGGTGCTGGATACTTATTTATCACTTTTGAAAGAAGATGTGTGATCCACATCTTTTTTACGCTTAGAGTCAATGGTCAAGCATCAACCGATTTGATACAATATATACAAGCAGGATGGAAGAAACACCTTCAAGGAGTCAACATGCATCGCGCTTTGGCAAAAAGAAAATTGATAAAAAAGATCAGTGATGATGCGATCACACTCAAACTGGTCCATCGTACCAAGGGAGCTGTCAGTCCGACATGGTTGCCGTCTTTGGTGTATGATATCATCCAAAACAGCGATCAAAAAGCCGTGGGTCGGTGCGATCTGAGGATCGGTATGAATGACTATATGTATTATATGGGAAATATCGGATATGTCGTATATCCTCCATATCGGGGAAATCGCTATGCCACCAGAGCTACTTTGCTTTTATTTGAAATTGCAAAAGAGTACATGGACACATGCATCATCACCTGTAACCCCGACAATATTGCTTCGATCAGAACATGTGAGTATGCAGGGTGTGATTTTATCAAAGAAGTGGAAGTTCCTGCTGATCATGAACTGATCCGACAACATGAATACGTAAAACGCATTTATATCAAAAAGCTAGACAAAGAGGGAATCACATGATCAAATGTTTGGTATCAGACGTCGATGGGACGTTGTTGCTTCATGGAAGTTTTCTGCAGGTGAAGATCAACGACAAGACCATCAAAGCCATCAAATATCTTAAAGAATCGGGTATCCATTTTGTGATTGCCACCGGAAGGACCCATGCCACCAAAGAGATCTTTGAAAAACAGTTTGGATTTCCACTTGACTTTATCGGTTCCAACGGAGCCAGTGTGGTCGTCAATGAAAAGCTGATCGTGGATAAAACCATGCCGTGGGACGTTTTTGAGCGGCTGACAGAGCAAGTAAGAAATCAGCACATCGAAGCCAACATCTTGTTTGTGGACAGTGATGGACATCATATCATGGACAAAACGAGCGGTTGGAATGACGACACCTTTCTTCAGATGTATCACTCCAAAGAGATCGGACACTATTTTGAAGGAAGCATCCATGATTGGAGAGAACACTATCCCCGATCCAAAAAGTTCAACAAAGCAGTCGTGGCAGTAAAAAATCTATCCGATCGCGACAAGGTTGCTGAGAGTTTGAAGACGTTTGTCAAGGAAGAAAACTGCGACATGTATTTCTCAGCATCGGTCTTTGTGGAAATCATGCCACAAAACGTCAACAAGGCTTCCGGCATCAAGGCCATGAGCGGCATGCTGGGGTTTCAGGAACACGAAATTGCCGTAGTCGGGGACTCATACAATGATGTCTTTATGTTTGAGCAGTACCATCAGCATAGTTTCGTGATGAAAAGCGCAGAAGAAGATGTGTTGAAAAAGGCACGATATGTGGTGTCCAATGTTGATGAGGTGATCGCAAAGGTTTTTGAGATCAATCAAAGAGAACTGCTGGATGATTATCGATAGATCACACCATGATTAGGGAACGACGATGAGCAAGATATTCAAAAAACTGATCCAAAAGCAATTTATCACCGTTATGTTGATTTTGATCCAATTGAGCGCATTGGTGTTTTTTGTCTATCGTCTGAGTCAGTATGTCGTCATTGCGTATGTACTGCTCATCGTCTTGAGTCTGATCATCGTCATCTACATCATCAATCGCCCGGACAATCCATCCTATAAACTGTCCTGGTCGATCTTGATCTTGACAGTACCGGTCGTGGGCGGGGTGCTTTATTTGATATTGGGCGGCAAGAAGATACCCAAAGAGTTTCAAAAGGAGATGGTCAAATCCAGTAATGAGAAACAACCTTATCTCATGCAGGACCATTTCATCATGGAGAAAATCCAATCACTGGATGATCAGCTTGTCAAACAGAACCGATACTTGTTGAAAAATGCGTATTTTCCGGTGTATGAGAACACCCAAACCCATTATCTTCCCAATGGTGAAGACAAGTTCGAGATGATGAAACAACAACTCAAAAAAGCAAAAAAATACATCTTTTTGGAATACTTCATCATCAAGGAAGGAGTCATGTGGGAGAGTATCTTCTCCATCCTGAAAGAAAAAGCAAGTGAAGGAGTGGATGTGCGGCTGATCTACGATGATTTTGGATCGCATGAACTTCCCCGAAGCTTTATCCAGCGCAATCAAAAAGCCGGCATCAAAACGATCGTGTTCAATCCGATGCGACCGATGCTTGCCATTTTCATGAACAATCGCAACCACCGCAAGATCCTGGTGATCGATGGGCTTGTTGGATTTGTCGGCGGGATCAACATCGCAGATGAATACATCAATGCCATCCCGCGATTTGGCCATTGGAAAGACAGTGCCGTCATGATCAAAGGAGAAGCAGTGTGGAGTCTGACTGTCATGTTTTTGACCTTCTACAACTCGATCACCAAGCAAAAGGAAGACCTGCTTCAGTTCAAACCGATATATGATACCTTGCCACATGATGGATATGTGCAACCATTTTCCGATAGTCCCACCGATGAAGAACCGGTCGGTGAAACAGCGCATCTCAATCTCATTTCGTATGCCAAAGAGTATCTGTATATCCAGACCCCATATCTGGTCATCGACTACAGCATGCTTTTGGCACTTTCCACGGCAGCCAAAAATGGTGTGGATGTACGCTTGATGTTACCTTATATCCCAGACAAATGGTATGGGAAGAGGGGAAGTC
>CALFEZ010000292.1 GCA_937957895.1 uncultured Erysipelotrichaceae bacterium | reverse complement strand
CTTCCTGAAAAGCGAATGCCATGTTTTCGGCTTCGATCGGTTTCTCTTCTCTTTTTAGTTTTGCCTGCAGATTGTACACAGCCGACTTTAATCCACTGAAGGAAAAGTCAAGTGGGTTCTCAGTTTTGACTCTCGGTAAAGCATAATAAGCTTTCCCCGATTTTGCCATTTTGTCGATCACCGGACCTCCGGGATAAGGCAAATCAAGCATACGACCGACTTTGTCGTAGGATTCTCCGACCGCATCATCCAATGTATTACCAAGAACTTCAAACTCAAAATGTTCCTTCATGTACACCAGTTCGGTATGTCCCCCAGACACTACCAGCGAAAGCAAAGGAAAATGCAGATCATCAACAAACGCATTGGCATAAATATGACCTACTATGTGATGAACAGGGATCAGTGGTTTATTGAAATACCATGCCAGCGTCTTGGCAGCCAATGCTCCGGTATGCAACGAGCCTACCAATCCAGGACCCAAGGTGAAAGCAATGGCATCTACCATTTCCCAGGAAATCTGAGCTTTTTCCACTGCCTGTTTGATCACGATGGATATTTGCTCGACATGAAGACGTGATGCCACCTCCGGCATGACACCTTTAAAACGCTGATGGATGTCTATTTGGGATGACACGATGTTGGATAATACTTCATTACCGTTTTTGATCATGGCAACTGCTGTCTCATCACAGCTTGACTCGATCGCACAGATGATAATGTCTTTTTTCATAAATTCACACTCATTTCTATTGCATCTTCCTCTGGGTTGACATAGTAAGATGTTCGGATGCGGTTGGTTGAAAACCCCAACGAGCGATAAAGGTTTATCGCATCAGTGTTGCTAAATCGTACTTCAATGAACACTTTTTGGATGTTTTTCTGCAGCATCAGACTCATACATGCTTTGAGTAGCATGGTCGCGATCTTTTGACGGCGAAATGCTTTAATAACTCCTATCATGATGATCTCAGCTGCATTTTCCTGATAAAACCACCCACAAAGACCTACGATTTGCTTGTCTGATACTGCCACCAGGATATCTCCGTGGTTTTGAAATGTTTCCAAAAAATCTTTGGTATATGTACCCCCGAAAATCTCCATCTCTATATCAGTGATGGTTTGTATGTCCTTAGAGCTGATTTTTCGTATCAACAGGTTCAATATGCTGACATCTCCTTGAGATACATTGGTTTGAGATGATCGACGTCATCGATCGATACAGCTTGGGTAATGATCTCGATGATCCTGTCTTGATCGATCGAAAATATGTCTTCTCTGCCAATCAAGGTCAGATCTCCGACCATGTTAGGGTCTTCGTCACGTACGAATGCCCTTACCTCATCCAATGTATACACTCTTGGTCCTTCTACATATTTCTTATCTATAAAATATCCACCGTATACTCTGTCACTTCGTGCATCCAACATGACAAACGTCTTTTTGTCTGTATTGACATAGCATTCCAAGGAGGTTACTGTCGCGATCTGAACATCGGAAACTGCCGAAAGTGTCTTTGCGATCGTCATGGCGATCCTAACACCGGTATAGCTTCCAGGTCCCTTCGTAATGACGATGCGATCGATATCCTGAGGTTCCCATTTTGCTTTGCTTACAAGATCAGATAGGATCGACATCACGATCTCAGATTGGTTTTTGAATGCATACTCATGATAAAAGGATAGGATCTCATCCTTGTCGATACAAGCGATCGTAAGATATTTATGGGATGTATCGATAAATACTTGTTTCATAGCAACTCCTTGATCACGGATGCATACCTGTCTGGTGCTTCGATCTTGATCGATCGTGTGTGATCATCGACCACGGTAAATGAGAAAGCGATCCTCTCTTTGGGTAGAAGATGCTCGATGTACTGAGGCCATTCGATAAGCACCATCCACTCCGGATCGAAGAATTCTTCAAATCCCAACTCCTGGTCGATCCCTTCCAAACGATATGCATCGATATGGATAAGTGGGAAAGTACCTTCGTATATTTTGCTGATGGTAAATGTTGGACTGTTGATAGGTTGTTCAATGTTCAGACCTTTACCAAAGCCTTTTGCAAATGTCGTCTTCCCACTGGCCAATTGACCCTCAAGAGTAATGACAATACCTTTATCCAGTTTTTTAGCAAATGCACATGCCCAATCGATCGTCTGTTGTGCACTGTTTGTCAATATCGTGTATTCTTTCATAAGTCACCTTTTATTCCTGTCTTATTTTATCATAGTCATGATTTGTTTAGGTAAATCATGATATTCTTTCATAAAAAAACTCCCTTGAAAAGGGAGTATTTACCCGGCAACGTGCTATCTTCACATGAGCGTGCCATGCTATTCTCGCCGCTGAAGTGCTTAACTTCTGTGTTCGGGATGGGAACAGGTGTGACCACTTCGCCATCGTCACCAGACATCTCTCAAAACTAG
>CALFEZ010000291.1 GCA_937957895.1 uncultured Erysipelotrichaceae bacterium | reverse complement strand
ATAACCTTGAGATTTTTCCTGTTCTTGCAATTTCAAAATGCTCTTCGCCTTCTTATATGCGCTTGTCGTCTTACCACACCATTTTGGTCCTGTTATAAGTACTGCTCCAAAAGCTTCCATGTAGGATTCTAGCTCACTGTCAATCGCTCTATTAAGGTATTTTTTATTCATTATTACCCTCTCTTTCACTAATATGATACATCACAGAATTCAAACATTCAATTATCGATGGAGTTTTTTGGTCTTTTTCAATGGAGTAATTTGCACTATTCCAATGGTGTGTTTTATATTATTACTATATCGTAAAAGGATAAGATTTCCTTCTTGATATTCGTTTGATTACTTTTTTTTGTAAAGTCTAACAAATCAACTCGATAATTGATAAGTAGTCTAAAACAAATCTATTTCTTATATTACACAATCACGTATTTTTATCAGATAGAAACGTTATGATTGGATTTTTTCGATACATAGTCGAGTCATAATAGTTAAACCCCAAACAAAAACCGCCCTCAGGCGGTTTGTTTGCACTTTGGTGGAGGTGAGGAGAATCGAACTCCTGTCCAGAAAGTGTCCCACATTCAAAGCTCTACAGTTTATCCCGTTTGCTTTTGATCAGAACCTAAGCGACGGGCAAACAGGTTCTGAGATGCTCACTATATTGTCGGAAAAAGCGCGTAGAGCGACTTGCTTCTCTTATCCATTGTTTCTGTCGTCGCATGGCACCCAATGGAAAAATGCCAATTGACGCACTGCTAGCTAAAGTTTGCTAATTACGCAGCGAAAGATAATCTGTTTCCAGTTATTTTTATTTGGCCTTTAGGTAGCCACACCACTGCACTTTGAATCAAACGAAATCCTGTCGAAACCGTGACACCCCCGTTTGCAGAGTGATTATACCATAAAACATCTCAATATGCATCATCATTGATAAGATGCATTGATCTATCCATAACATGACAAGACTCTGTGCATCACGATGCAAACAAATGCGACCCATCTTCATGGATCGCACTTTGACTTAAACGTTGTTTCTTCTCTTTTTGACATTCCCTGCCAACAGAAATCCAAACCCAAGCATCAACAACACCCAGGCAAACGATGCCAATGAAGTATCAGAAGTATCTACGATTTGTTGTGGGGGATCTTCTTGCTCTGATTCGATCGCTTCATAGCCGGCAGTGGTCAGACCGATGATATACTCCGTAAAGTGCTTGACCGATACGGTCAAAGTGTCTTGATTCTCATCGTATGTCATCAAGTCTAGATCTATATATCCTGTTAGATCATCGACTATTACACCTTGATCCAAAACGGAAACTTCAAGATATTCCAAAAGATTGTCGTTGGTCAAAAGATCCTTTGGTAATCCCAACTTTTCAGCTGCTTTTAAAAACTGGATCGTTGCAGGATGACCCGCAAACATGGTCAAGACGCTTGTGTCGACTTTGATCGACAATGTGTGAGATTCACTATCAGCAACTGCGCTTATATATTCATCAAGCTGTGCTAATTGGGTAAAATATCTTTCCTCCTCACCATGACGGAAAATACCCATGATATTGAGCCCTTTGTCGAATGTAACGATCGCCGTAGTCGGATTGGTAAGATTCAATTCCTCTTCTGTTTCAAACAGATTGCCCAACTCGGATAAATCAGGGTATACCGAAACTCGTTCCAACTCAGGTACACCGATCCCGAAAAATACCAACCTGAAATCCCATGAATCCGCTATCGCACCTTCTTCATAAATGATGGGTCTGGGACCTACTTGTATGATTTCTTTAAAAGCAGGATCATCTGCAAATTGTTCCTTGAGCTGCTCCGATGGGAACAAGTATATCTCATACCCCAAGGAAACTTCCGGCAAATCATCTGCAACGGTACCAATTACGCTGATGGTCCCATTGACATCTTCAAAGTCGATATACCATCTGCCCTGATCGTCTTGTTGGGCTTCCTCCAAGATCTTGGCGTCCCCCACACCATATGTTGGAGGTCCTCCATCATAAGAAACCATGAAATACATTCTTGCGGTAGGATAACCCGTACCTGATGGATCAAACGTCGGTCCTACTTTTTCTGACCATCCAGTCGGAAATCCGGTGAAATCCAAATGGAACTTGTCCCCTGCAAAGAAAACCAAGTCATCATCATAGATGTTCCACAACTCTTTGGTTTCAGGGTCATAAATTTTGATGTCTTCTGCATATGATTGAGTCACGATCTGGTTTGCTACCACTCGCTCAGCTTGATCTGCACCATCATAATCGATGTTGAGATTCAAAATCATTCTGGTTGGCATGACTGTTTGATAGAAATTACGCCAACTCATGGGATTACCGGCTTGGATACGAGCGATCACCTTTGTCTCGCCTGGTTCAATGGTCAGACTTTCTTCTCCTTCAAGCAGGATGTCCACCACTCCCGGAGCCAGGGTTCGATCTCCTTCAAAATCTTCGGGTTCTTCTACCCCCAATTCGATCCATTGATCCAATTGATCAGCAAACCCAACTTCATTCATGTGATCGATCTCCTGATCGCTCCAATTGTGACCTGACATTGCATACATATCGTTTGTGATGGTCACTGCAACCGAATCAAGATCCACTTCCATAAACACGATGATCTCATTGCCTTGCCAGTTGTTTGGATATGTGTACACACTAAATCCGTAAGGCTTGGGATCTTGTTGCTGGTTGTTCTCGATTGCGTGCACCGATGCGAAGTTCGATAACGCAAAAACAAGAATCAAACCATATGCAAATACTCTTTTGATCATGTTCCTTCTCCTTTTTTTATTTGAAATGTCGTTGATGATCATGATGTTTGTTTTCAACAACAAAAAAACGCTTTTTCGTAATCTTTTCTTGATTGAATTATAAAATAACCTTATTTATGTTAAAAACAACACTCTTTTTTGTATTTTTCAACTTTGTGAAAGAAGCGGATATTGTGAAATGACATGTAGTGATCATGCTTGGTTTGTTTTGATTCATAACCATCAGCGTATCACACATAAATTCATGTTGTTTCTGATTGTATGTTTTCTGTGTAAACACCTTCTATAAAGCTGACTTTACGTGGTTTCGATATGTTTGTATCTTCACAAAAAAAGGACTATAATGACCTTATTAAGAACCTTATCTTAAGGAGGAACCCTATGGAATGGATTTTCTTATTGGCGGTCGTCGTCGTGATTGGCGGATGGCTTGCCAGTGCTTACAATGGATTTGTCACATG
>CALFEZ010000290.1 GCA_937957895.1 uncultured Erysipelotrichaceae bacterium | reverse complement strand
ACCTGATCCATATCCATGCGATATATCCCTTGATCATCCATCTTCAGTTCACTGATGATCGTCTGACGATCATTGAAATCGATCATCTTCCTAAAGGGATGATATACCGGTTCAAAGATCAAGATGGCATCGTGAGGCTTGGTAAGAGCCCTGATACTGGAAGCGATCGAACTAACGACATTGGGAGTACTCATGATATCTTTTGGATCGATGCTGCAGCCATGTCGTCGGTAGCACCATCCTGCCACGGCAGATCGAAGTTCTTTGTCTTCAAGAGTGTACCCAAACAGCTTATGGTCTACTTTGTTTTTTAAAGCTCGGATGATGGCATCATCCGTCTCAAAATCGGTGTCAGCCACCCACATGGGGATCACATCCGGATCATATCCCATAGGCTCGATCAAGTCCCATTTGATGCTGTGGCTGTTTTTGCGATCGGTCGTCTTGGTAAACTTGTTGTTGTCCCTATCTTGAGTCTAAATCATCCCATCAATCTGGTCAATAAAAAATAGCCCGAAGGCTATTTTAACAATGCATTGACTTTTGCGATGTCGCGTTTGCGTTTAATGATCGGTGTCGAATCATTGACATATACCGGATGTGCTTTGTGAAAAGGAATCTTCTCATCATTCTCATAGATAATGCCCAACGCCATGTTTTCCTGATCCAACGCCAGTTTCATCGCTTGATCGAAATCATGAGGATCATGGTTTTCATCCAACCAGAAGGTATGGTTTTTATACCATGCGAATGTATTGACTTTGTTGTAGGTGACACAAGGATGGAAAATATCGACCAAAGCATATCCTTCATGTAGGATGGCAGCTTTGATCACTTCCTTGGTTTTTTCAACATCTCCCGTAAAAGCTCTTCCGATAAAGGAAGCACCCAAAGACAAAGCAAGCGCGATTGGATTGATAGGTTCATTGTACACTCCCGTAAACTGAACGGTAGTCTTTAACCCCTTGGGAGAAGTGGGTGATGCCTGACCCTTGGTCAGACCATAGACCATGTTGTTATGGACGATATGTGCAATGTTGGGGTTGCGTCTTACATTGTGGATAAAGTGATTGCCACCTTCACCATACATGTCACCATCTCCACCTTCAGCGATCACGACCAGCGAAGGATTGACCGACTGGATCGCCTGAGCGACCGGCATGGCACGTCCGTGTAACCCATTGAAATAGCTGGCATCGATGTATTGAGGCATTTTGGCTGCCTGTCCGATCCCGGAGGAAAACACGACCGATGTTTTTTCCAGATCGAGTTCATCCAAAGCTTTCAGGATCGATTGCCGCAACGGAAAGTTACCACATCCAGGACACCAAGCAATATCCAGTTCATGTTCAAAATCAAACTTACTCATTGTAATACCTCCTTTAGTCGGGTATCTACTTCATCGACAAAGAACGGTTCTCCGCTGTACTTGTTGATCTTGTGGTCGACTTTCACATCCAGGTGCAACTTCAGTAAGTTGGCAAACTGCCCGGTAAAATTGTTTTCGATGACGATCGTATTTTCACTTTGATCGAAGTAACGTTTCAAAGATGGAGAAAGTGGATACGGTTGTTTGACATAAAGATATGCCACATCACTGATATCCGTCGTCTCGATAAACTCACGACACACACCATGTGTGCTTCCCCACCCTACGATCAACTGTTTAAAATCGGGATTACCGATCAGTTCTGCTTCCTGATAGTCTTCAAGCAACATGTCGAACCGTTTCATGCGTTTTTCTTGCATGGCAATTCGCATGTCGAAATCTTCGGTAATGGCTCCGTATTCATCATGTTCATCACTGTCGACCTTGACAAACCCTTCACCATGACCAGGGATCGCACGTTTGGACAATCCGGACTCTGTCAGCTCATAACGTTTGTAATCACGTTCGCTTTTATGGATAAAGGTTTCCAGATACTTGTCTGTAAGTGGCTCTGGCTTGAACAATCGAAGTGATTCCAACCAATACTGATCCGTCAGGATAAACACCGGTACTTGATACTTATCAGCAAGCCAAAAGGCACGCTGTCCCAAACTTATTCCATCTTCCAGATTTCCCGGTGCCAGTACGATCCTGGCAAATTCACCATGTCCGGCATATACGGCAAGGTTGAGGTCTCCTTGTTCTGTCCGGGTTGGTAGACCGGTAGCCGGTCCGGGTCGCTGTGCGATGTGGATGACGGCAGGACTTTCGGTGATCCCTGCCAGACTCAATGCTTCGCTCATCAATGCAAATCCACCACCGCTGGTCGTGATCATGCCGCGAGCTCCGGCATACCATGCTCCGATGGCCATGTTGAGGGCTGCGATCTCATCTTCGGCTTGTTCTGCCAACACTCCGAACTCTTCACCCTTGGCTGACAAATACGATAAGATCGTGGTTCCCGGGGACATGGGATAGGATGCGATGTAATTGACTCCACCACCCAAAAGACCGATCCCTAAGGCATTGTTGCCGTCCATGGTTTTCAATGTGGGCATCGATGCCGGTTTGGTTATCCGTTTGGGTGCATCGTAATCACTGCCCAACTGATAGCCAACATCAAATGCGTTTTGATTGTCCTGTACGATCTTTTCACTCTTTTCAATAAATCGGTCATGGATCAGCTCATGTCCGATCTTTTTATCAAGCGCCAACATGCCGGAAATAAATCCAAACAAGATCGTGTTGGCAAACAAACGCGACCCTGCTTCTTTGGCAAGCTTGGTCAAATCAAGAGTCTTTACGTGCAATGAATGGGTTTCTTTTTCTTGTTCACTGATAAAGCTTTCTTCTCCAAACACGACTGTGTTCTTTTTGAGTCGTTTGACGAGTCGATACAACGAATGATCATTGAGTAAAAACAAGTAATCGATGCCATAGCTGATGCCATGGATCGGTTGATTGGATACTCTCAGTTCAAAGGTATTGTTACCGCCGCGGACGCGACTCATGACTTCTTTTGAAGAGAACACATGATATTCTTTGGAAAGCCCCTCCACCAAAAACTCTTCGATGGTCGCCAACCCTTGTCCGGCTTCACCTGAAACCACAAAGGATAGTGATTCTCTCATAAAGTTCTTCCTCCGTTTCTTATAGTTTCAGTATAGGTGAAGACAATGCTTGTTTTCAATCATACTGCCCCATAAAAAAAGGAATCCAGTGAACGTGGGTGGGGGGGAATCGTTCAATGGATATCCATAAATAATGTATCACATCACAAAGAGATTGTTAAGTGATATTATCATAAAAATCATATGATTTCGTTTTTTTATTGATGCTATAATAAAATCAAGTGAGGTTGTATTATGTTAGAAGAAATCACCGTATTGGAAAAAGAATACCAATTTAGGAAGTTTGATGCTTTGGTCGCATTCAAAATGGGCAATCACCTTGCACGAAAGGCCATCAAAGAAAATCTCCCGATCATTGTGGACATATCCACACCGTTTCAGACATTGTATCATTTTGCCAACATCGGATCGACCGCCAACAATGAACGATTCATCGAGCGCAAGAAAAACACGGTGTTTTTGTTTTGGCATTCTACTTTATGGGTAAGCCACAAAGTCAATCACGACACTGAAGCGATGCATCGCAAATACGGCACCAACGATGAAGAATACTCGATCTTGTATGGTGGCTTTCCAATCCATGTAAAAAGCCAAGGGGTCGTGGCAGCGATATGTGTGTCAGGGCTCACTCAGGAAGAAGATCATGAACTTGCCATGGAAGCCATCAAGTATTACTTTGAAACCAAGTACGATTGATCATCCTTGAGCAAATAGTTTGTAAAGATAATATGCCACCCCATCTTCCTGATTGCTTTTGGTGATGGCATCAGCGATCGCACGGACCGATTCCGTGGCGTTTTCCATCGCAATCCCCAACCCTGCTTCTTCGATCATTTCCTTGTCATTGTCTGCATCTCCAAAGGTGACGACATCGTCCATGGAGATGTTTTTATTTTGCAGATACGATCTGATACCGGCAGCTTTGGAGATTCTCGCATCCACAAATTCAAACAAATCAGCTTGGGTGAAAAAAGCACGAAAGCGAGGATCATCAAAATATTGCATGTGTCGTAAGAGTTTTTCGACTTCATCGGGATAGGTAGTAAAGGTGACTTTGTTGGTGGTGATGATCGGCAAATCCTTGGGATCAACGACTTTGGGAGTCAAAAGGTTGAACTGACTGATGCCTTCAATGATCGAGTTGATCGTTGAGGTATACACATTTTCTTTATCATACACACAGTAATTGATGCCTGTCGGTTTCATAAAATCGGTGATCTTGATTACATCCTCTTTGGTCAACTGATGTGTGGTCGTCATATCGTTGGTCTTCAGATCAAGGATCTGCACACCGTTGCTGCATACCAAGAAATCCACTTGCTCATAAATACCAAAGGAACGAAGCATGTTGGATACCGCATGGACCGGTCTTCCGGTGGCGATACCAAAAAGAATGCCTTTTTCTTTGATCATCTCGATGGCTTGTTTGGTGGGTGGTGTCAGATTTTTATCATGATCGATCAATGTGCCATCGATATCGACAGCAACGACTTTGTAATGATTCATCCTAACTCCTTCTCTGATAGAAATCGCTGGATCTCCAATGTATAACCATTGGGATCTTTCAAAAAGAAATGCTCGATCTTGAACTCCTGACTGATAAGGATCGGCTCAACGGTGATATTGTGTTTGATAAGGTGTTGATGCCAATATCCAACATCATCGACCACCAGCGTGATGATCGGAGACTTGTCGGAAAACACCGGTTGGATGTGCGTGCAAAATCCGATCGACGCGGTATCGGTAATGTGATAGATATGACACTTCCCTTGATCGATCTTCAGGGTCAATGGCAGTATCTCGGTATAAAATGCTTTGGTTTTTTCCAGGTCATGGGTTCCGTAGAAGTGGATGACCTCTTGGATCTGAAGATGCATGGTTTCTCCTATTCAAACTGAGCCATGTACATGCGATGGTAATGGCCTTTTTTATCAAGCAACTCTTGATGGATGCCTTGTTCGACGATCTGTCCATCATCAACGACTAAGATCAGATCGGCATTGACGATGGTGCTCAAACGATGTGCGATCACAAAACTGGTCCTGCCTTCCATCAATTTGAGCATGGCATCCTGGATCTTTTTTTCTGTCATCGTATCGACGTTGGACGTAGCCTCATCCAAGATGACCATCGGCTTGTTTTGAAGCATGGCTCTGGCGATCGTGATCAGTTGTTTCTGACCTTTGGAAATATTGACGCCATCGTCGGTGATGATGGTATCATATCCGTCTTTGGTGTTTTCGATAAATGACTTCAGATACACTTTCTCGGCAACCTGTTTTACTTCATCAAGAGTGGCATGTTCCCTTCCGTATGTGATGTTATCATAGATGCTCCCATGAAACAACCACGTGTCCTGCAGCACCATCGAAAAGTACTGTCTAAGCTGTTTGAATGGGATCTTCTGGATGTCTTGACCATCGATGAGAATTTTCCCAGCTTGTGGAGCATAGAAACGCATCAACAGATTGACCATGGTCGTTTTGCCCGCTCCCGTCGGTCCGACGATCGCTACCACACTTCCCGGACGGACATGCAGATCCATGTGGTTGATCACTTCGATGTTAGGTATATAGGAAAAAGACACATCCTGAAAAATGACTTCCCCGTCTATTCTCTTTTTGGCTTCGCTTACATCATCGCTGTCTTTTTCGATTGGTTCATCCAGCACCCGAAACACACGTTCTGCAGCTGCCAGGGTGGACTGCAGTTCAGCCACGATGTTGGCTCCTTCGGTGATCGGTCCGGCAAAGCGGCGAGAATACAAGATAAAGGATGAGATGTTTCCCACACTGATCAAAGAAAACAAGTAAAGCAAAGAACCGATAAAACTGATCAAGGCAAGTGAAATGTTGTTGATAAAGCCGATCGAAGGTCCCATGACACTCCCATAGTAATCAGCTTTGTAATAAGCTTCGGATGCATCATCGTTTCTTTCTTTGAAGCTGTCGATCATGGTTTGTTGCTGAGAATACGCTTTGATCGTCTTCAGACCCGAGATGGTCTCTTCGACATATCCGTTTAATTCTCCCAGTTTCTTTGAGCGAGCCCTAAAGAGCGGCCGTGTCTTTTTTGCAAGAAAGCGAGTAGTCATGATCGAAAGTGGCAATGTGATCACAAACACGCTCAACAGTGGCCATGAGATGACAAACATCATGACCAAAGCTCCGACGATCGTTACCAAAGACCCAAAAAACTGAACGACATCGGAAGATAGCGAGGTGTTGATCGTATCGATATCATAGGAGATCCGGCTGATCATATCTCCTATCTGATGGTCATCGAAATACTTTGCTGGCAGATCCATGAATTTATCGAACAACTGCTGTCTCATTTTGACGACGATCTTTTGACTGATGATGATCATCAAAGCACTCAGAGCATAAAGAAATGATGCTGATACGATCGTGATGCCGATCATCCAAAAAATGTTTGGCATGATCAAAGACCACGCATCACCTTGATCAATGACCGTGATCAGATCGATGACTTGCCCAATAAGATAAGGTAAGATCAATTGCAGACCATTGGCAGCCAATGTCAGTGAGATCGCCAACACAAACAACATCTTGACATCCTTTACATACTCCAACAAACGCAACAATGTCATTTTGGTGTTTTTGGGTTTATCGGTCGCACTAACGGGTCCATGTCGCATGCTCATGATCGTCACCTCCTAACTGAAGCGCCATTAATTCCTGATATGGTACACATGTTTTTGCCAACTGCTCGTGAGTTCCCAACCCCACCATTTTTCCTTGATCGAGCATCAAGATCTGATCGGCATGCATCACGCTGCTGACACGCTGGGTGATCATGATGGCAGTGGAGTGGAATGATTTTTTGATTGCCTGCCGTAGCTGGGCGTCTGTCTGATAGTCTAAAGCACTCGAAGCATCATCGAGGATGATGATCTCCGGATGCTGTGCCAATGCTCTGGCGATCAGCATTCTTTGTTTTTGTCCGCCACTGAAATTGGCTCCCTGGCGAAGCACTTTTTCATCATAACGATGGGAAAGCTGTTCGATGAAGGTGCGTGCCTGAGCAAACTCTGCTGCTTCGACCACTGCTTCATAATCCAGGTTGCGACCAAATGCGATGTTTTCTTTGACACTGAATGAAAAGAGTGCATCGTTTTGGAACACGACACCAAAACGTTTGCGCAATGACTTTTCATCCATGCTGCGAATGTCTTCGCCATTGATCAGGATACGCCCTTTATCGACTTCATACATGCGCATCAAAAGCTGAGCGATCGTGGACTTCCCGCTTCCGGTCGCTCCGATGATGCCAAAGGTCGTGTTGTGTTTGATCTTGAAATCGATGTTTTCGATGTCATAAAAAGTGTTGTTATAGGAAAAGCTGACGTTTTCAAACTCGATGTGGTACTCACTGTCGCTTTTGGGTACTTCCAAGATTGGGATGCGATCATCCTTGACCAAAATCTGAGAAATCCGATTGGCACTGGCACCGGCACGCGACATCAGCAAGAAGATGCGATTGAGAGCCAGAAACGAGTTTAGGATCAATGTGAAGTATGAAAGAAATGCCAAGATCGATCCTGTCTGACTAAGACCGGCAAGAACCCTTTGAGCACCGACATAAATAATGACTACCAAACCAAGATTGAGCAACAGATTCATGATCGGGTTGAGTGTGGCTACGACCAATCCCGCTTTCTTTTCACGATGGGAGACTTCCTGATTGATGTCGGTGTATTTGATTTTTTCTTCATCCTCACGAGCAAACGATTTGATGATCCTGATCCCTGCTATGTTTTCTCGAACGACACGCACCATGATGTCCAATGCATTTTGCAGGCTGTCGTAAAAGGGGATCCCGCGTTTGGATACCACATAGACTGCCAGACTGATAAATGGCAATAGTCCGATCAAGATCATGGCAAGATAGGTGTCGATCCAAAGCATCATCAACAAACTTCCCATCAACAGAATGGGAGCTCGGATGCCGATACGCTGGATCACGTTGAACATGCGATAGATATGATAAGTATCGCTGGTCATGCGGGAGATCAGTGAAGGGATGGTAAACTCATCCACGGTTTTGTTGCTAAAAGAAAGGATCTTGATGTAGGAATCATCACGAAGATCTTTGATGGCATTGGTCGAAACTCGAGCAGCCAGACGATTGGCAAGGATGTTTCCCACATAAGCTCCAAGTGCCGTGATCAGCATCAATAGACCAAACACCACCACCAGTCCGATCCTTCCCAATGGGATGATGGTATCGATGACATGTGCCAATAAAAATGGCAAAAACAACTCGATGATCGTCGCAAAACTTTTGACTGTCAAACCAAGATAGATACGATTTTTGTATGGAGAAAGATATCCAAGGACTGTTTTCATCGTTCCTCCTGGATCTCTAACAATTGCATCGCACGGTGCTTCAGCCATTCAAGATATTTCAAAAACTGTTGTTCATCGTTTGGATCAAAATCCTGCATCAAGAAGTTTCGCTGCTTTTTGAGCACCTCCTTGATCATCTTGGAAACTTCCACTCCTTTAAGGGTTGCATGCAGCTGGGTGACCCGACGATCTTGTATGCTTTTGGTCATTGTGATATACCCATTGCTTTTAAGTGAATGGCATCCACGGGCTACGTTGCTTTTGTCGATGTGCATGTTTTTGGTAAGTTGATCTTGTGAGATGTTGGGATTACGAACGATCTCAAGCAAAAAACTGGCTTGATAGCCATACAGATCAAACTGCTGAAATTGTTGATTGCGATACATGAGATTGAATCGCTCGATCATGCTGATCGTTTTATTGATGGGTAACATGGTCCCTCCATTAGTTGCGTACGCAACCATTATACCAGAGATGCTCCTCGTTTCAATAGCATGTGCCATTGGAAAGCTGTTTATACAGGTAATTTCCTGTAATATGTTCGACAATATTCGATTTTTGATGGATAGAAAAAAACAATAATGCTAAAATGAGTAAGAAGGTAATACATAGTTCGGGACTATGTAATCAAACAACCGAAAAGAGGTGCTATATGGATGGCATGTTTGTCGTGATCGTAGTTGTCGGTTTTGTCGCACTTTTATTTGCATTCTATTTGAGTTTGATCATTCGTAAAGCTGAAAAAGGCAATGAAAAGATGATGGAGATCGCCGGATTCATCCACAGTGGAGCCATGGCATTTTTGATGAGCAAATACAAATATCTCAGTGTGTTTATTGCTGTGGTAACCGTATTGCTGGCTTTTGCCATCAACACGCATACTGCTTTTGCATTTGTTTTAGGAGCAAGTTTCTCCATTTTGGCCGGTTGGTTTGGTATGAACATTGCTACTCAAGCAAATGTAAAAACAGCTCAGGCCGCCAGAAACAGTCAAAAAGAGGCATTGAAGATCGCCTTCTCTGGCGGAGCAGTCATGGGCATGTCCGTCGTTGGACTGGGCATCGTGGGCATCGGCGTATTGTTGATCATCTTCAGCGGTGAGATCCTCAACATGACCGGATTTGGTCTTGGAGCTTCATCGATCGCTTTGTTTGCACGTGTGGGTGGCGGAATCTATACCAAAGCTGCCGATGTCGGTGCAGATCTGGTCGGTAAAGTCGAAGCCGGGATCCCGGAAGATGATCCAAGGAATCCTGCCGTCATCGCTGACAATGTCGGAGACAATGTCGGTGATGTAGCCGGGATGGGAGCTGACTTGTTTGAATCCTATGTGGGCTCGATCATCTCAGCGATCACACTTGGTTCAGTCGTACTGGGTGTGGAAGGTGCTCTGTTTCCATTGATGTTGGCATCGATCGGGATCATCTCTTCCCTTATCGGGATCATCATCGTTGGCTTCAGCAAAAATGAAAATGCACAGAAATCATTGAATCTGGGTACGTATACTGCCGGGATCCTGGTATTGATATCGACATGGTTTTTAAGTGACATCGTCTTTGGAGATTTCAGAGCGTTTATCCCGGTCGCATGTGGTCTGATCGTCGGTGTATTGATTGGGATCACCACGGAAATGTTTACTTCTGCCGAGTTTTCCCGAGTCAAGCGGATCGCATTGGAATCCATGTCAGGTTCAGCAACCAACATCATCGCAGGGTTGGGGGAAGGCATGTTTTCGACCATGCCACCTATTTTATACATCGTTTCAGGCATCATCACCTCATATTATGTCATGGGAGGTGCTGCCAATCCGACCATGGGACTTTATGGTATCGCCTTGGCGGCGGTCGGAATGCTTTCAACGACCGGCATTACTGTCTCGATCGACGCCTATGGTCCAATCGCAGACAATGCCGGGGGGATCGCAGAAATGTCCAAACTTCCCTCTTCGGTGCGTGAGATCACCGATAGACTGGATGCTGTTGGAAACACGACGGCAGCGATTGGAAAAGGATTTGCGATCGGATCGGCTGCCTTGACTTCCCTTGCACTGTTTGCTGCTTATGCTGATTCCGTTGGCCTTGCAGCCATCAATCTACTTGATCCGTTATCGCTGGTCGGTTTGTTGATCGGCGGCATGCGACCGGTTT
>CALFEZ010000289.1 GCA_937957895.1 uncultured Erysipelotrichaceae bacterium | reverse complement strand
ATACTTTCATCAAAGTAGTCTTTCCAGAACCATTGGGTCCGCAAAGACCGATGATCTTACCTTGTGGCAAACTCAATGAGACATTGTTGAGTGCCATTGTTTTTCCGTATTTTTTTGTAAGCTGATTAATCTCGATCATATTGATCCCCTTTCCATGTATGCAACGCTTCAACAAGTTCGTCATTTCGATAACCAATGCTCTGACCCTGCTCCACAAACTGGCTTATATACTCCTGCAGCATGTGTTGTCGTGTCAGATAGATCAAATCAGTATCATTGGACACTTTTTTACCTACCGTGCCATCATTGATCAACAAGCCTTGCTCTTCCAACTCCGTCAGTGCTTTCAAAACTGTGTTTGGATTGACTTGATATGTCAATGCCAACTCACGCACACTTGAGATATATGATCCCGGTGGCCATTTATTGGTTACGATTTGTTGTTTGAATACGTCGATAAGTTGGAGATAGATCGGTATCTTCTTTTCAAACAAGAGACACACTCCCTTTCTTGTATCACTATATTAATACACTAATACAATAATACAAGACTTTCAAAATGTCAACAAAAAAAGCACATGTTGCATGTGCTTTTTGTTTTAATTGTACTTAGATCAGTCGATGACCCGCTTGTTGAGTGCTGCATGAGCAGCTGCCAAACGAGCGATCGGAACTCTAAATGGTGAACAGGAAACATAGTTTAGTCCAACTTTGTGGCAGAAGTCGATCGAACTTGGATCTCCGCCATGTTCTCCACAGATTCCCAACTTCAAATCCGGACGTCCTTGTTTTCCTAGGTCGACAGCCATTTTGACCAATTTACCGACACCTTTTTGATCAAGACGTGCAAATGGATTTTGTTCGAAAATCTTCTTGTCGTAATAGTATGTCAAGAAGTTGGCAGCGTCATCACGAGAGAAACCGAATGTCATTTGTGTCAAGTCATTGGTTCCAAACGAGAAGAACTCAGCTTCCTGAGCGATCACATCAGCCATCAATGCGGCACGTGGGATCTCGATCATGGTACCAACAAGGTATTTCAGATCCAATCCACTTGAAGCGATCAGTTTGTCTGCAGTTTCGACAACGATGTTTTTGACAAATTTCAACTCGTTGACTTCACCTACCAATGGGATCATGATCTCTGGAACCAAATCCCAATCCGGATGACGACGTTTGACGTTGATCGCTGCTTCGATGACTGCAGTTGTTTGCATTTCAGCGATCTCAGGATAGGAAACCGCAAGCCGTACACCACGATGTCCCATCATTGGGTTGAACTCATGGAGTGACTCGATGATATTTTCCAGATCATTGAGATCCAACTTCATCTCAGCAGCAAGCTCTTCGATGTCTTTTGGATTGGTAGGCAAGAACTCGTGAAGTGGTGGATCCAAATAACGGATCGTTACCGGGAATCCTTGCATGGCTTCGTAGATGCCTTCAAAGTCTTCACGTTGCATCGGCAACAATTTGCCAAGTGCCTTGCGGCGTTGTTCTTCAGTTTTGGATACGATCATCTCACGCATTGCTTTGATGCGATCCCCTTCAAAGAACATATGTTCGGTACGAACCAAGCCGATCCCTTGAGCACCAAAATCGAACGCTTGTTTGGCATCTTTTGGATTATCAGCATTGGTACGGACTTTAAGTACTCTAAACTCATCTGCCCAGGTCATCAATGTTTCAAAGTCTCCACTGATGGAAGCAGGGACTGTTTTGATGGCTTCACCGTAGATATTTCCAGTCGTGCCATCCAAAGAGATGTCATCGCCTTCTTTAAAGACCTGGCCACCCAATTCGAATGTGCCATCTTTGCGGAACTTGATATCACCACATCCGGAAACACAGCATGTTCCCATTCCACGGGCAACGACGGCTGCATGAGAAGTCATCCCTCCGCGTGCTGTCAGGATACCTTCTGATACGTGCATGCCTTCGATGTCTTCCGGTGATGTTTCCAAACGCACCAAGACGACCTTGAAGCCTTGTTTTTTCATTTCTACTGCAGATGCAGCTGTCAGAGCCACCTTACCGCTGGCTGCTCCTGGAGATGCTGGGAGCGCAGTACCGATGACTTTGGAACTCTTTAATGCTTTTTCGTCAAACTGAGGATGCAACAAGGCGTCCAACTGGTTTGGATTGACTTGCAATACAGCTTCTTCTTTGGTGATCATGCCTTCTTTTTCAAGATCGACCGCGATTCTCAAAGCAGCAGCAGCTGTACGCTTGCCATTACGAGTTTGCAGCATGTAAAGTTTGCCTTTTTCAATGGTGAACTCCATGTCTTGCATGTCTTTGTAATGAGCTTCCAATTTGTGACAAATTTCAACAAACTCATCATATGCATGAGGCATGATGTCTTTGAGTTCTTCGATCTCTCTTGGAGTACGGATACCGGCAACGACATCCTCTCCTTGTGCATTCATCAAAAACTCACCATACAGTTTGTTTTCTCCGGTTGCAGGATTACGAGTAAAAGCAACACCGGTCCCACAATCATCACCCATGTTACCAAAGACCATGCTCTGGATGTTTACCGCTGTGCCGAGCAGGCCG
>CALFEZ010000288.1 GCA_937957895.1 uncultured Erysipelotrichaceae bacterium | reverse complement strand
CATGCGCTTTGTGTGATCACCGGGATAAAAAGATGCAGAGTACTGCAAAAGATCGATCACTTTCATCTTTTCATAGTAAAAGACTTCCGAAGGCAGATATCCGATGTCTTTTCGAATCGTCGATCCTTCCAATACGATGTCTTTTCCAAAGATCGTTGCACTGCCTGATGTGGGATAGATCAACCCCAGCAATGTCCGGATGGTTGTTGATTTCCCGGCTCCGTTGGGGCCGATAAATCCAAAGATCTCATTTTCTCTCACCTGAAAGGTCACATCTTCGATGCCGCGTGTCTTTCCATAATACTTCGTCAGTTGTTTGATGTCGATGATAGTCATAGTCTTTTCCTTCTTTATGTCCACATTTTATCATGTTTCAGTGTGTTTGATGCACAAAAAAAGAGCCCGAAGGCTCTTGGATGATTACATTTTAGCAGCTAAATACTTAGCCAAACGCACCAACTGGTAGGTATATGATGCTTCATTGTCATACCAGGAAGCCACTTTGACAAGGGTGATACCATTGAGGGTGGTGACTTTGGTTTGCGTTGCATCAAACAAAGATCCATAGGTTGTTCCGATGATGTCGCTTGATACGATCGGATCTTCGGTATAGCCATACGATTCGTTTGCGGCAGCTTTCATGGCTGCGTTGACATCGGCTGCGGTCACTTCTTTTTCAACAACAGCAACCAACTCGGTGATCGAACCGGTGATGACAGGAACACGTTGAGCAGCTCCGTCCAATTTGCCTTTGAGTTCAGGAACGACCAGACCGATGGCTTTGGCAGCTCCGGTAGTGTTAGGAACGATGTTGGCAGCGGCGGCACGTGCACGACGCAAGTCTTTTTTGTGTGGGGAATCCAATGTGTTTTGGTCATTGGTGTAAGCATGGATCGTGGTCATCGATCCGGTGATGATGCCAAAGCTGTCATTGAGGACTTTGGCCATTGGAGCCAAGCAGTTGGTCGTACAACTGGCACCGGAAACGATCGTTTCCGAACCATCAAGGATATCGTGGTTGACGTTGTATACCACTGTCTTGACATCTCCGGTAGCCGGAGCTGAGATGATGACTTTACGAGCGCCGGCATCGATGTGTGCCTTTGCTTTTTCATCACTGGTAAAGAATCCTGTACATTCCAATACGACATCCACGCCAAGTTCTTTCCAAGGTAGATCTGCAGGGTTTTTCTCTGCGAACACTCTGGTTTCTTTGCCATCGACGACGATACCGGTCTCGGTTGCCGTAACGTCTTTGGCATATGGGCCTTGTGCTGAGTCATATTTCAATAGATGTGCCAATGTCTTCGAATCTGTCAAATCGTTTAGAGCAACGATATCAAATTCACTTGATCCAAACATGTAACGGAATGCCAGACGACCAATGCGTCCAAAACCGTTAATTGCTACTTTTACTGTCATAATTTTCCTCCTTTTGACATGTAATATTATACGTGACTAAAAGGGGTGTGTCAATTGTGAATCAATTATCAACCCTTTGAAAAGTCACTGATACTCGTTGAAATAAAGCGGTTTACGCAACAAACCAAGCACTTCGCTGATGGAATACACTGAAGTACTGAAACAGTCATTGAACAGTTCCACATCGTTGATGCGGGCATAAAGAAACGGTTTGATCTCACTTTGCGCTTTAGGGAAGATGCGCTCCCAGTTTTCTTTGGTCGAGATATGGACCAGGATGGATTGGCTGAGATTAGAGGCAAAATACAACAACCTCATCAGGGTATCCACATCGAAATACACGATCTCCAAGATCTCGATTTGTTTGTCATGGACGATATACATCATATAGCCTTGCACTTCATCGGATTCAACATACGCCACAAGTTTCCCGTTTTGGGATTGGGCATCTTTTTTCATGTTATCAAAGTCTTCGACCGTTCTGACTTTGTATCCGTCAAAATAGCGCATGAATCGCTGATAAGCCAAAAGCAGTTGCTGGCTGCTGATTTGATAGGTGATGTTCATGGTCGAGACCGGCACGAGCATCGACGCATTGAGTTTGACAAGCTGATGATCGACAAATGGCTTGAAGCCAAATGACTGGTATACTTTGGGGTTGTATGCCATCAGGATGGTCATCAAGGTTTGATGTGATTCGATATCGAGTACTTCGCTCAGCAGTTGTTTCATGTATCCTTGTTGTTGATACTTTTCCACCGTAAAAATACCGACCAGATACGATACTTCGATGATCTTGTTTTTTAGATGGATCGGATGATGGAACACACAAACACCGGAGATGATCTGATTGTTTTCCTTTAGGATGTATGTCTGACAGTCATCGTAATAATGCTCAAAGAAAAAGTCGATCGATCCATGATCATCATGTGAAAACAGATCTTTCCAAATCCGATAAATATCATTCTTGTTGGTCGGACTCGCTTTTACAAGCATCGCACACCTCTTCACATAGACGATACTTGGTGATCATTTTAATCGGCTTGTTGGCAAGTTTGGCCTTACGCAGATTGGGACGTCCCATATCGTCTTCTTTATTGATATATTGTACATCAGGATAGAACATTTTGAAATACTCGCTCTCCATGTACTGATAAATGCCGGGGATGCTCTTGTCGGCTTTTTCGATGTTGACCTGGACCATTTGCTCATCTATCGTGCTGGTGATGATAAACCCTTTGACGACTTGATCAATCAACAAGGCCGCTCCCTGATGGTCAAACACATCCAGATGGGTCAGCACATGCAAGATCCCCGTGCGTTCATGGTGGAGATACTCATCTTCCACCTCTTCCGCATGCTCCATAAAAAACTGACACACTTCCAAGATCCTGGAATGGATCGCCACCAGCTGCACACGCCCTTCATACTCACGAAGAAACTTGTTGTAGAGGTTGCGTCGTTTTTGGTGTTTCTTGCCGGATAAGGTGATCAGCTTTTCTTTTTCATAAACATAATCATCACTGTCTCTGGCAGTGCATACATGCATCGTGGGAAACAGCGTGAGTGCATGATCTTTCATGGCTTGTGTATACGTGCTCATCACAAAAGGTATCTGGGCTTGTTTAAATAACTTCCTGCCTTCAAGCAGTGCCTGATCCACATACTCCGGCTTGCAAAGCGGCATGTACAGAAAGATCAGATCTTTGTGTTTGCTGATCAAAAGCACGTAATGCTCATTGATATATTTGTACACAGGGAAAAGCGTCTGCCATGTGAAAATGTTGATCAGATTGTGGTTGCTTTCCTGATATTGGCATGTTTGTATGTACTTCTTTAATAGAGGGATATCATCAAAAGTGACAAGACTAAAACTTGGTTGAATCATGAGTGATGTCTTTCTCTTGGTATTCCGCATCGATGATATCATCGGAAGCGATAAACGGCGGTCGTTGTGTTTCTTGAGAAAAAGTATTTTGATGGATCACGGTGACCTTTCTTAAAAATCGCCACCATGTGACGATCAGGATGATGGTCAAAACCAGAAAGAGCGGCCATGCCACGATCAGTAACCAAACCAAAAAAATAAATGTTAATAAAAAACGAATCATTCGCATGCAATCACCGCAACCATTATAGCACGGTCCTGTTGCAAACAGAAAAAAAGACTACTTGAAGAAGTCTTTTATTTCACATTCCAATCCATTTGCCAGTTTCGACATACAAAGTAGAGAAATGTTTCTTCGCCCTCGTTCCGTGTCAGAGATGTAGTTGCGATGCAACCCACTTCTTTCTGCCAGTTCGCCCTGCGTCAGTTTTCTTTCTTTCCTTAGACGTCGTAAACACTCACCAAATTCCTTCTCTACCGGCCCGTTTGCTTTTGATATAGCCATGACGTTGCCCCCCTATATTTTTATTGTAGGAAACACTTTACCAATTTTAGATCCTGGTAAAACATTGGAATTAACAACTACTGCACCTT
>CALFEZ010000287.1 GCA_937957895.1 uncultured Erysipelotrichaceae bacterium | reverse complement strand
AACTTCTGATCCAAACAACTGCAACGAGATAAGACCCTCCGAATCATCAACTTCACACATCTTCAATGTCTTCTCATTTTTGTATATGATCGCTTTGTCGCTGACCATTTCACTATAGATCAATCCCGGTCCAAACCGATGGACGATCTTGCGAAATGCCTGGTTGCTGACTCCTGCCATGGGTCCGACAACCACTTGAGAATCAACGACTATGTCTTTTATGTTCATCAAATTCGATCTTCTCCTTCATGATCTGTGTAAGATCATCCTGATCGAACACGTATTGCTTTTTACAGAAATGACAAATGATCTCTGCCTGACCATCTTCAAGCAACATATCTTTCAGATCCACGATATCCACAAGTTTCAGAGCACTTTTCGTTCTTTCTCTGCTACAGTCACACTCATACTGAAGAGAATGCTCATCCAGTATCTGCACATCCTGAAACAAAGCCATGGCGATGTCTTTGGGCTTCTGGCCTTCTGCAATGATGGTCGATACCGGTTTTAGATGTGCGACAACATGTTCGGCGATCGCTATATCTTCATCCTGAGCACCTGGCATCATCTGGATAACGATCGCACCTGATGCCGCAATACTATGGTCTTGATTTACCAACACTCCCACACTCACTGCAGAGGGGGTCTGTTCACTGATGGTAAAATAGTGAGCAAAGTCTTCCCCGATCTCTGATGAGACCATACGAATGGTTGATGTGAAGTTTGTCTTTAATCCCATGTCTTTGACGATCTCCATCGTCCCATTTCCGATCGCTTTTGCCACATCGAGCTTTTTGCTGGTGTCATTGATCAAATGGACGTGCGGTTCAGCCACAAATCCCTTTATGTTGCCTTGATAGTCTGAGATCGACATGAGTTTGATCAATGGTCCATCACCACGGATCGTACAGGTGATTTGATCATCCGGATTTTTCAGCATGGATCCCATGATCGCAGACATGCTCAAAAGTCTGCCAAAAGCAGCCGAAGCGGTTGGGTGTGTATCATGGATTAGTCTGGCAGTTTCTACCAGATCGGTCGTCTTGGCGACGATGATCCGTATCCGACCATCATGTGCCAGGGCTTTTATCACTTGGTCCATACTATTCCTCCTCTATAAAAACTCCCCTGGTAACCAGGGGAGTGAACTTATGCGGGCACTACTTCCGGCTCACCATTTTTGTCTGCTAAGGTTTTCCCTTCAACAACAGCCATGATTTGCTCATTGGTAAGTGTTTCATACTCAAGCAAAGCATCTGTGATCCTTTCAAGCAGATCACGGTTTTCAGAGATGATTTTCTTTGCTTTTTCATAGCATGAATCAATGATATGACGAACTTCCTTGTCGATCTCAAATGCGATCTCTCCGGAGTAGTTCTGCTGAGAACTGTAGTCACGTCCCAAGAAGACGTTTCCTTCACGTTTTTCATATTGGATCGGTCCAAGGTTGCTCATGCCATACGACATGACCATGTCTCTGGCGATTTGAGTAGCACGTTCGATGTCGTTGTATGCGCCGCTGGTGATCTCGCCATAGACAAGTTCCTCAGCAACACGTCCACCCAACAATCCTACGATCTTAGCCAAAAAGTCGCTCTTGGTATTAAGAAACTTCTCTTCGCGCGGTGTCATAAGATTATATCCGCCGGCCATCCCGCGAGGGATGATCGTCACTTTTTGGACCATGTCCGCATCTTCAAGCTTGATGCCGATGATCGCATGACCGGTCTCATGAACTGCGACCAGTCTCTTTTCTTTTTCAGTATATGTTCTTGATTTTTTGGCGGGGCCCATGATGACACGATCGATCGCTTCATCCAAATGATGCATGCGAATTACAGTATCATCTTCACGAACTGCCAAAATCGCTGCTTCGTTGAGCACATTTTCCAGATCTGCTCCGGAAAATCCCGGAGTACGCTTGGCAATTGCTTCCAGATCAACGGACTCATCCACGAACTTATTGCGTGCATGTACTTTCAAAATGGCAAGTCGACCTTTGCGATCAGGAAGGCTGACCGTGATCTGACGGTCAAAACGTCCGGGACGCAACAAAGCCGGATCAAGCACATCAGGACGGTTGGTTGCTGCGATCAACACCACGCCCGAGTTATCGGTGATCCCATCCATTTCAACCAACAACTGGTTAAGGGTTTGCTCACGTTCATCATGGCCACCACCGACACCAGCTCCACGCTGACGCCCAACGGCATCGATCTCATCAATAAAGACGATACATGGTGCTGTTGCGACCGCTTTTTTGAACATGTCGCGAACACGGCTTGCACCGACACCGACAAACATCTCAACAAAGTCAGAACCGGATATCGAGTAAAACGGTACATCCGCTTCACCGGCAACCGCTTTAGCCAACAATGTTTTACCGGTTCCGGGAGCTCCTACCAAAAGAACACCCTTGGGAATACGTGCTCCCATCTTGGCAAATCGTTTTGGATTTTTCAGATAAATGATCAACTCAGCCATTTCTTCTTTTTCTTCGTCACACCCGGCAACATCATCGAAGCGAACCTTGATGTTCCCTTCAAGACGCGCACGCGAACGACCAAACTCAAATGCTTTGTTGCTGCCACCGCTGTTCATGCGGGTCAACAGGAAAAATGCAAAAGCACCAAAGAGCAAAAATGGCACGATCTGGATCAGAGTATCCAAGAAAACATTGCTTTCATACGGATTGACGACCGTGACTTTGTCCGTGATGCTTTCCAATCGCTCCATCAAAGCATCGGATTGTGTCTCAGTATTGGGAATGCGCGCACTAAAATCAATGATGTCTCCACCTTCACGGTATTTTCCGGAAATGTCGATCACAACATTGCTTACGGATACTGTCACTTCTTCGATCCGGTTGGTATTTAACAACTCCATAAACTGATTGTAATTGAGGCGTTCCACTGAAGATTGATTCAGGATCGATGATAAACTGATCACCGCCAACAACACGATCAAGTATGGAATCAGGTTTATGAATCTTCTGTTTCTCATTGTCTACTCCTTATTCGTAAAATTCGTCTTTCAATACTCCCACATACGGTAAGTTCCGATATTTTTCATTGAAATCCAAACCAAACCCAATGACGAACTCATTGGGAATCACAAAACCGACATAATCGGCGTTGATGTCAATCACGCGACGGCTTGGTTTATCCAACAACGTCACGATCCTGACTTCACTGGCTCCTTTGTTAAGGAGCAGCTTTTTGACTTCCTGGATCGTCTTTCCGGTATCAACGATGTCTTCTACCAGTAAGATCGGTGTATCTTTGATGGATCTGTCCAAGTCCTTGATGATCCTGACATCTCCGATCGATTCAGTACCTTCATAACTGGAAACATCCATGAAGTCGATTTCGATATCGATATCGATATGCTGCATCAACTGTGAAAGAAACGGAATCGAGCCTTTCAGTATCGCTACCAAAAGCGGTATTTTGCCTTCGGCTTTATAGATGCTTGTGATCATTTCTCCAAGTTCTTTGCACTTGTCCATGATCTCTTGTTCACTAACTAAAATTTTCTTTAAATCACGATGCATTTGGCTCATATTTCCTCCGTGTATTCCTTATTTTAGCACAAATAAATTGGGATTGTTA
>CALFEZ010000286.1 GCA_937957895.1 uncultured Erysipelotrichaceae bacterium | reverse complement strand
CACAGCAAGCCTTTTCAAACATCATTGCCGGTTTCTTCATCTCATTTTTTAGACCGTATTCAGTCGAAGATCTGGTTACGTTACCCGGGTTGGATGTTTCAGGCAGAGTAGAGGACATCAATCTGAGGCACACAGTGATACGAACCTTCAGCAATCACCGTGTGATCGTTCCCAACAGCACCATGAACTCGGCAGTCATCGAAAACAAAGATATCCTGGACCGTCGTACCGTCAACTTCTTCTTGATGTCGATCAGCTATAAAAGTAACATCGATAAAGCCCGTCAGATCATGATCGAGGAAGCAAGCAATCATCCAAATCTGATCGATACCAGAACAGATGAAGAAAAAGCCAGTGGAGTTCCGCTTGTCAATGTGATCTTGTTTTCATTGGGAGACTTCTCCGTCGATCTGCGATCATCACTATGGAGTGAAAACTCGATCAGTGGTTGGGTGATGCTCAACGAACTGCGTGAGTCGGTAAAAAAGCGATTCGATGCGGAAGGGATCGACATCCCATTTCCATCACACAACATCTACATGCAGAAATAGGGAAAAGATTCCCTATTTTTTCTGTCGCTGTGCCGAAACATCGAGCAATATAAACATTTATTTTTGTGTGTTATTGAGGTATAATTATCTATTGTAGAACGGAGGTTTTTCATGTTTTTAAAAAGGATCGAAATGATCGGTTTCAAATCATTTGCTGATAAGACCGTAATTCATTTCAATGACAATGTCACCGGCATTGTTGGACCAAACGGTTGTGGTAAAAGCAACATCGCTGAAGCCATCCGTTGGGTACTGGGAGAACAATCCGTCAAATCGCTGCGTAGCTCATCGATGAGTGACGTTATTTTCAACGGCAGCAGCAAACGCAAAATGGTCAATCTCGCACAAGTCACATTGGTTTTCGACAATAACAAGCATTTGCTCGATCTTCCCTATGACGAGGTTTCGATTACCCGTAAACTTCATCGAAGCAGCAGTGGTGGAGAGTATTTCATCAATCAAAATCAAGTAAGACTCAAGGACATCCTTGATCTGATTTCAGATAGTGGTATTGGGAAAGATTCACTCAGCATGATATCACAAGGCAATGTAAGTTTTTTCGCTGAAGCCAAGCCACTTGAAAGAAGGGCGATTTTTGAAGAAGCAGCCGGAGTTGCCAAATACAAAAAACGAAAAAATGAATCTTTGTCCAAACTGCTGAGAACCCAGGATAACATCGATCGTGTCAACGATATCGTGCATGAACTGGAAAAACAAGTCAATC
>CALFEZ010000285.1 GCA_937957895.1 uncultured Erysipelotrichaceae bacterium | reverse complement strand
GTTTTATCGACCAATGAACCCATCAGAGGATCATTGACGGCATCCCATACCCTGGCTACCAGCATCAGCGTTCCAACAGCAGCCGGTAACAAACGCAAGAAATCAGTATAGAAAATAATGATATAGGCACTGGAGAAGTTGTAGATCATGTTTTGACCCAACCCAGCTAATGAAAAAGACAGTTTCTCTTTTAATGGAACTTTTTCGTGTTCGATCATGGGCGACCTCATTTTTTTATTATCAGTGTAAAGCTTTGATTGAAGCTTGTAAAGATATTTAGGACATTCAGACATGTTTTGCAATGATAGGGCAGGAGGTAAAACATGATAACCACATCAGCGGCATTGGGTTATGTTGCGATCGCTGCCGGTATCGCGGCAATCATCAAGATTTTGTTTTCCGGAAGCGGTCGTTTGGTGCTGCCGGGATTTACAGCGCAGTGGGGGAAATAGATAACAAAACTGCCATGATGGACATTCCACGCCATCAGCGTCCGCGGGAAAAAGCAAAGACCCAAGGGATGGCATCGTTAAGCGATGTCGAAGTGCTTGCACTGATCTTGCGAAGCGGTTCAAAGGGGGCCAATGTCTTTACCATGGCCTCCTCTTTGTTGAAGATCAGTCAAGGAATGATTGGGCTGCCAAGGCTTACCATGCATCAGTGCATGCAAGTAACGGGAATCAAAGAAGCGAAAGCTCTTGAACTATTGGCAGTCTTTGAAATACTAAAACGTGTCCAGCGTAACAATGTCATGGAAGTAAGCGTCATCGATCACCCTCAGATTCTGATCGATTGGTTGATAAGCGAACTGATGGACAAAACACAGGAGCATTTTATGGTAGTCTATCTGAATGTGCAACATCAGATCATCTCATATCGAACGCTTTTTATTGGAACTTTGGATCGATCCATCATCCATCCAAGAGAGATTTTCAAAGAGGCAGTCACTTACAGTGCATCCAAGTTGATCGTTGTCCACAATCATCCGAGTGGGTCACTGGAACCATCATCACAAGATATCGA
>CALFEZ010000284.1 GCA_937957895.1 uncultured Erysipelotrichaceae bacterium | reverse complement strand
TAAAAAGCAGTGGTTTACGGTAGGTGAAATGGCCAAAAAGATGAATGTCTCTGTCAGAACACTACAATACTATGACCAGATGGGATTGTTGCCTCCTTCTGCATACACAGAAGGTGGACGCAGACTATATTCGATGGAAGACTATGTCGTTTTCCATCAGATCATCAGTTTGAAGGAATTTGGGTTTACTTTGCAGGAAATCAGAAGCAAACTACTACCTGCGACCAACTTAGAAGAGATTTATGATTATTTGACCTCACAAGAGAGTATCATACAAAATGAAATCAAGAAGTTGAAGCAAAAGAAAACGTTGATCAGCAAATTCAAAAATGAGATGAAGCAAGTGAATTATTTGGATTGGGAGTTGTTTGTTGAGATCCTGTCAATGCTTAGAAACGATGATGAACATTATTGGATCGTCAAACACTTTGACAAAGATGTTTATGAACGGATCAAAGAACAGCACCAAAAGAAGCAAGGTGATAAGTTCTTGAAAAAAATGATTGGCTTATGTGATCAGGCGAAGGAACTTCAAAACAAAAACATTCCCACAGATCATGCACTGGCACTGCAACTAGCCACCAATTGGTGGGATGCCATCATGGATTTCACGGATGGTGATATGGAAATGATCCAGCAAATGACAAAACTCTCAGAACATCCCGATTATCAACAAACCGTGATGATGTCAAAGTTCAAGGAAGTCGAGCAGTATATCACTGACGCATTGAAACATGTGTTTGAAAACAACACGCATTCAACAAACAAGGAGGTAGACCATGATTGAAGTCAAACGATTAACCAAATACTATGGACAAACACCCGCAGTAAAAGATGTTTCATTTCAAGTACATGAAAACGAGATTTTTGGTTTGCTGGGACCAAACGGAGCTGGTAAAACAACAACGTTGGAATGCATCGAAGGGTTGCGTAGCTATGATGGCGGTACCATACAAGTCGCATCCTTAAGTCCAAATCAGGCAATCAAGGAAAAACTCATGGGAATCCAGCTGCAATCGTCTTCTCTGCCTGAAAACATCAACGCAAAAGATGCGATGACACTTTTTTGCAGGTGGAACAAAAGCGAACCCCGACTTGATCTTCTAAAGACATTTGGGTTTGATGGTATGTTGCATAAACCATACAGGTCCATGTCCACGGGACAAAAAAGACGCTTGCATCTTGCACTTGCCTTGGCACACGATCCAAAAGTGATCTTCTTGGATGAGCCTACCGCAGGACTGGATGTTGAAGCTCGCGTTGCGCTTCATCAACAACTAAAAAAGCTCAAAGCACAAGGAATCACGATGATTTTAGCTTCGCATGACATGAGTGAAGTATATGAGCTGTGCGATCGGATCGCGATATTGGTGGATGGTGAAATCAAGAAAATCGGAACACCTGATGAAATCATTCTTGAGGTCGAAAGAGAAACGATCATCAAAGCAAAGATTGATGGTATCATCGATGATTCAGACTGGAAACATCTTAATCCCATCCCTCAAAAGAACGGTTATGTTCAGTTTAAGTGCGATGATCTAGCCCAAACACTTGAAACCATTCTTGCAACGATCAAAGAACATGACTGCAAACTGATTGATTTGAGTGTCAATAAACCAACACTGGAAGAACGATTCATTGAAATCGCAAGAAAGGACGGATAAAATGAAAGCCTTTGGATACACATTATACTTAAAAACGAAGTTGGACTTCAAAAGCGCAGACATACTCATTACTAACTATCTGGTTCCATTGATCTTCTTTGGTGTTATGGGTGTTGTATTTACATCCATCATGCCTGATTCGAAAGAAACACTTGTTTACAGCATGACGATATTTGCGGTTACCATGGGAGCTCTGATCGGAATCCCTGCATCGGTATCAGAATATTTTAAAAATGATCTGAGAAAATCATTCAGAAGTGCCGGGATCCCCTTATCCACCATCGTATTGACAAGTGTCATCTCCGGGTTGGCTAACCTCTCCATTGTAAGCTTGATCATTTTCATGGTTGCACCACTGGCATTTGATGCTGCGGTTCCCAAGGATTTGTTGCTGTATGTATTCTCTTTTACAGTCTTTATCCTAACAACCATTCTTGTAGGTATCTTGATTGGCTTGATCTCAAAAAACACTTCCCAGTTGACGATCATCTCTCAAGTGATATTCCTGCCATCGATGATGCTGTCTGGAATCATGTTTCCTTCGGAAATGCTCCCAACAGCATTGCAATATGTCGGTTATGTTTTACCGGCAAGCCATGCGATGATCATGATGACAAGTAGCACACTGGAAATCACATCCCTTTTATCTTTGATAGGATTTACTGTGATCTTGAGTGTTCTGATCGTGCTTCGATTAAAACGTTTGAAGTTTGAAGATCAACGATAAAACCAACCCACTCAACCATGAATGAGTAAAAGAGAGTTGACAAACAAGCATGTTTGAAAACTCTCTTTTGATTATAAAACAAGGTTGCGACCTAATTTGTAGTGATGACATAAGGCTTATAAAGATGATGGATGTATTTCCTTTGCTTGATCAAACATCTTTTTTCATGTCATGGCACTAATAGTAAGTAGAAACATACATCTAACCTACTTACAGCCATCTGTTATATCATCCATTCGTTTATCGATTCTGGGTTACTTCACATCAAAAAAAACTCCCTTTCGGGAGTTTTTTGCTTATTGCAGATTAAGCGATGATCTCTGTGACGTTTCCGGCACCGACAGTACGGCCACCTTCACGGATGGAGAACTTCGTTCCTTGCTCAACAGCGATCGGAGCGATCAATTCCACAAGCATTTCAACGTTATCACCGGGCATGACCATTTCTGTGCCTTCTGGCAATTGGATCACACCGGTAACATCGGTCGTACGGAAGTAGAATTGTGGACGATAGTTACTTACAAATGGAGTATGACGTCCGCCTTCTTCTTTGCTCAATACGTAAACTTGGGCTTTGAATTTTGTGTGTGGTTTAACCGTTCCAGGTTTTGCCAATACTTGTCCACGCTCAACTTCGTCACGGTTGACACCACGAAGCAATGCTCCGACGTTGTCACCAGCGGTTGCGCTGTCAAGAAGTTTATGGAACATTTCGATTCCGGTAACAACTGTCTTACGAGTTGGACGGATACCGACGATCTCAACTTCTTCGGATAGTTTCAATACACCACGCTCAACACGTCCGGTAGCAACGGTTCCACGACCAGAGATCGTAAAGACATCTTCTACCGACATCAAGAATGGTTTGTCCATTTCACGAGCTGGGGATGGGATGTAGTTGTCTACGGCATCCATCAATTCAGCGATCTTTTCTTCCCAGACAGGATCGCCTTCTCCGGCTTTAAGAGCAGAACCACGGATCACAGGTACGTTGTCTCCGTCAAATCCGTATTCACTTAGAAGTTCACGAACTTCCATTTCAACCAAGTCGATCAACTCTTCGTCATCGACCATGTCGCATTTGTTAAGGAATACGACCATGTATGGGATACCTACTTGGCGGCCCAACAAGATGTGCTCACGTGTTTGTGGCATAGGTCCATCGGTTGCCGCAACGACAAGGATGGCACCGTCCATTTGCGCTGCACCGGTGATCATGTTTTTGATATAGTCAGCATGGCCTGGGCAGTCTACGTGTGCATAGTGACGTTTGTCTGTTTGATACTCGACGTGAGCCGTATTGATGGTGATTCCACGAGCTTTTTCTTCCGGAGCACCGTCGATTTTGTCATAGTCGACTTTTTGGGATTTTCCCTGTTTTGATAAATAAGCAGTAATAGCCGCTGTCAATGTGGTCTTACCATGGTCAACGTGACCAATGGTACCGATATTAACGTGTTCTAACGACCGA
>CALFEZ010000283.1 GCA_937957895.1 uncultured Erysipelotrichaceae bacterium | reverse complement strand
GTAGTTTCCATGGGTAAAGAACTGTTCTGATTTTTCATCTCCCAGGACCTCTTTGAGGGTTTTGGACACCTCTTCATCAAATATGACCGGAGTGATCGTCTCATTGAACACTTCATAGCAATCAAATGCGTCTTTGCTAAGTCCGATGATAAAATAGTGCATGTCCACTTGATTCATGCGCACAAGTGGTTTGATAAAGACGGAGTCAGCAACGATCACCTGATCTTGGACCGGTTCAAACAAGCGATATGCCACTGCTTCTTCTTCATTGGCAAAAATCGCACAGCTTTCTTGGTTGTAGATCCAGAAGGATGTTTCCATAAGCAATGTTTCCAGTGGTTTGAGGATCTTTTGAGTCATTTTTGGATCACTGACCGCTTCAAGTTGTTTTCTGGCTTCCTTTAAGTGGTTTTTGAACGATTTTTGATCGATCTTGAACTGCTGTGACAAGCGATGTGTCTTGAAATAGATGGAAACCACAGGTCCTTTCATATGCAATGGGCAATCTTCGGGGAAGGAATAAGCAAAACGAATAGCCATAAGTTTATTCTCCTTTGTTGATTGTATCAATGATCGTATGTATTCTTCTGTAACTCCATTATACATAAAAATGCATCGTTTTGCACAAATCAGTCTTTGTGCGTATGCTATAATATACCAGAAAGATAGGAGATTTTTATGAGCAAAGAACTACCATTAAGAAATGAGATCCCGATCGAACTGACATGGGATCTGACAAGCATCTTTACTACGGATGCCCAGTGGGAAGAAGCATTCAAACAGTTGTCGGTCAAACTGCCCGAAGTCAAACAATTTAAAGGTCGTTTGGGTGAAAGTGCCGACACTTTGGCAGAAGCCATCAAGTTTCAGGAAGATTGTTATCATCAATTGGGCTTTTTGTATGTGTATGCACATCTGCAATTTGATACGGATACTACCAACTCCACCTATTCCGGATACTTCAGCAAGATCCAGGGATTGTATGCTCAGCTGATGTCGGCGTTTTCTTTCTTTAAGACAGAATTGCTCTCAAATGACGAAGAAGTCATTTTCGTGTATTTGGACCAACGATCCGATCTGAACATCTACAAACATGAGATGCGTCAGATCTTTGATCAAAGACCATATATCTTAAGTGAGAGCGAAGAACGGATCTTGGCAGAAGCATCCGAAGTACTATCCTCACCAAGCAGGATCTTCGGAATGCTCAACAATGCTGACATCCAATTTAGAAAAGTATTAGGTGAAGATGGTGAAGAAGCGACCTTGTCACATGGAAGGTATGTTTTGTTTTTGGAAAGCAAAAACAGAGAAGTTCGAAAAGATGCTTTTATGGCCATGTATGAGACATTCCAAGGTTTGAAAAATACATTTGCCACCACTTTGGCATCACAGGTCAAAACCCACAATCTCAATGCACGCTTGCGTGGCTTTGGTTCTGCTCGAGAAGCAGCGTTGTTTGCCAATCATATTCCCGAAAGTGTATATGATGCATTGGTAGAAGCTGTCAATCAAAGGATCGATCTGTTGCATCGCTATGTCGATCTACGTAAAAAGACATTGGGTCTGGATGAGTTGGCCATGTACGATCTTTATACACCGCTATTGAGTGATCTGGATGTCAAGTTCACCTATGAACAAGCTAAGACATTGATCTTGGAGGCGTTGAGTATTCTCGGTGAAGAGTATGTCGAGGTATTGAAACAAGCCTTTGACAGTCGCTGGATCGATGTCGTCGAAAACAAAGGCAAACGCAGCGGAGCATACTCATCAGGAACCTACGATACCAATCCTTACATCCTCATGAACTGGCAAGACAATATCGATAACGTCTTTACTTTGGCTCATGAGCTTGGCC
>CALFEZ010000282.1 GCA_937957895.1 uncultured Erysipelotrichaceae bacterium | reverse complement strand
GTGGGATCGTTTGATCGGTGACGACACTTTGATCCAGTTCGATGTATACAGGCATGACACGCTCCTTGTCATTCAATTGTGAGTTGTTGATATCTCCGGCTGCCACAGAACAACCGCTGATCAGAAGCAGGATCATGGATATGATCCACATGTTTTTGATTTTCATAAGGTGTTCTCCTTTGGCTTTCATGATACCATATTTTTTCAATGTGTCAGCGTATCATGGATATCTTGCATTGATTTACACATGACTTTCAATGATGATCAATAACGCAACTTGGCAATGCTGGTATCAGCAGCAAACTGACTGAAACTGTGAACAAACAAGATATCGTCATATCCGGTGTCGATCACGGCTTGGATCGAACCTGAGTAATGTCTGAGATCGATCACATCGATCTCATCGTAGTGAGCGGTCAAAAACGGGACCAAACTGTTGGCAAAGGAATCTTTGATCACCAGCAGTCTTGTGGGTTGCTCACTCTCGTTTACCTTGATCGAAGCAAATCCATGGTTGCCACGCAAAAAGGCAGCATATTTGTCATGGGCTTGCAGTTTGGTCATGTCGATCAGAGAATCAAAAGTCGTGTTGCCGATGCGATAAGATACGATCTTGGGATCGATAATGATCAGAGTATCACTTAAAGGATCAGTTGGTTTGCCTTTGGCATAGTAGGTTCCCAAAAAGCCGTTGGTGGCTTGTTTGGGAAACTCTTGCCAAGACAAAGGTTCTTGGCCTAAAGTTTCCATGATCGCAACATAGGCCAAATAAGCTCCATGGGTCGTCCAGTGATGGTCATTGCGATAGTATGTTTGGTCAGTGGATCGTTTGAGTGGATCATGGATGTCGATGATCGGCCAGTTCGACTGTGACTTGAGCCAGGCAAGTTGGTCAAATACCGGAGCATGATCAGGAAGCAGATGCGGATAAAGCGTGTATGAACTAAGTGGCATGATGATCTGGATCGGTAAATCAGGATATTTTTCTAAAAACTCATTAAGATATAGGGTGTTGATTTCAAGTTGTTGGCTTGGAGCGATCATCTTTTCAAACAAGAACCGGTCTTTTCCAAAGTAGATCCCGTTGTTTTCTTTTTTGTTGAGTGTGGCTTCTACCCATGACTTGAGGGATATCCAGCGATCACGAAAAACAAACTGGTCGTTGATGTACTTTTCGTAGTCCAGTGAAAAACGATTGTTGATGATGTCATTGAGCGAGAGCTTGGGGGGCTGCATCAGATATCTGTTTTCAAAGTGAGAATACACACGGATCGGTGTCAAAATCTCGATGATAAAAATCAGCAGCACTGAAACGCTTACCAGCCATGTGATCAGGTATTTTTTCATGTTGCCCTCCTAAAACCGAAAGTAAAGAAACGGATTGTAGCTGGAATCGACCAGATATGCAATGGCGATCAAAAAAGTAGCATAGGTCAGTGCATCGACAGCCCACTGCATTTTGATCTTTTCGATCATCTGCTTTCCCAGTGGTGTCGCAAACACAAAGCACACCACGATCAGGATCCCGTAGTTTTGCAAATAATAGATCCACTCCGATCCGGGGCGATAGCTAAAGAGTGCTTGCAAGTATGACGAAAGCATCGATAGATCGGTAATGGCGAAGATCGCCCAGCTGATCAGGATAAAGAAGACGAAATAGAATCGTGACACGATGGGGTGGCTGTCCAGATAAGCTTTGAGAAATGCTTTTTCAATGACCAGCAACACAAAGAAATACAGTCCCCAGAAAATGAAGTTGAACTCTGCTCCGTGCCAAAATCCGGTCAATGCCCATACCACAAACAAGTTGAAGATCATGCGCATCATCCCTTTTTTGTTGCCACCCAAAGGGATGTAAACATACTCTTTGAACCATGCACCAAGTGTCATGTGCCAGCGATTCCAAAACTCACTCATGCTTTTGGAGATGTAGGGATAATCGAAGTTTTTCGGGAATGTGAACCCCAGCATTCTTCCAAGCCCAATGGCCATCAGTGAGTAACCGGAAAAGTCAAAGTAGATCTGAAAGCCAAAGGCTACCAATCCCAACCACACAGTTACGGTGTGGCATGCGA
>CALFEZ010000281.1 GCA_937957895.1 uncultured Erysipelotrichaceae bacterium | reverse complement strand
AACTTACTCATCGATATCTGGAAGCATTCGGATATCGGGATGTGGTCATCACGACCGTCTTTCATCAATGGATGGGAGGATTTCCTCAAGATCAATCCGCGGCATATGGCGTGATCAGTTGGGGATCGGCAACGGCAGCACTTGCCGGAGCGACCAAAGTCATCGTCAAATCACCCCATGAAGCACTTGGTATCCCCACACCGGATGCCAATGCCAAAGGTCTACGGACTTCCAAACAAGTCGTGGACATGCTGGCTGATCAAAAGATGATCGAAACCAGTGAACTGCTTCAGGAAATGGACATCATCGAAAGAGAAACATGTGCCATCATCGAGCGCATGCTGGTGCTGGGAGATCAAGACATCGCTTTGGGCATCATCCGTGGATTTGAGGCAGGGATCATCGATGTTCCTTTTGCTCCAAGCAAGTTCAACAAAGGTTTGGTCTTACCGGCTCGCGATGATCTAGGAGCGATCCGCTTTTTGGAAATGGGCAACCTGCCTTTTGATGATGACATCAAAGCATTCCATCATGAAAAACTGGCCATGCGAGCCAAACACGAACAACGACCGATCGACTTTCAAATGGTCATCGACGATATCTATGCAGTTGGTAAAGGCCAGATGATCGGCAGGAAAGAAGGGTTCAAACGATGAAGATACTCGATGTGGTATGTTCTACTGGGATGACCGGGTTTTTCTTTGATGATCAACGGGCGATCAAAAGACATGCCATCGCTGATGGTGCTATGTATGTTGGAGAACCGATCACCGAAGGATTTGTCAAAGTAAGACAGGCAGGCGAATCGATCAGCGTGATGCTGATTTTGGAAGATGGCCAAATAGCCGTGGGAGATTGTGCGGCTGTTCAGTATTCCGGATGCGGTGGTCGTGATCCGCTGTTTGTGGCGGAACACTATATCGATGTCATCATGCAGCACATCGCACCGGTTTTAAGAGGTCAAACACTCGATGCATTCAGACCTTTGGCTGAAAAGATCGACCGCATGATCCGTCCTGATACCAAACGTCCGTTTCATACGGCTATTCGATATGGTGTCACACAAGCGATCCTGGATGGAGTGGCAAAATCCAAAAAAGCGATCATGGCAGACATCATCGCCATGGAATATGCAACCAAAGTATCCGATGACCCCATTCCGATTTTTATGCAATCCGGAGATGATCGCTACACCAACGTAGACAAAATGATCATCAAACAAGCAGACGTGCTTCCTCATGGACTGATCAACCATGTTCCTACCAAACTGGGATACGATGGCGAGATATTGTTGGAGTACATTGCCTGGCTTAGAAATCGTATCTTGACCAAACGCATCGATCAGAATTATCATCCGATCATCCATCTGGATGTCTATGGAACCTTGGGAATCATCTTTGATCTGGATCTTGATAAGATAGCAGTCTATCTTCAAAAGGCACAGGAAATGGCACATCCATTCAAACTGCGGATCGAAGGACCAATGGATGTCGAAAACAAAGCAGGGCAGATAAAGATGCTAGCCGCATTGACAAAGAAACTGGATGAAGCAAAGATCGAAGTGGAGATCGTTGCTGATGAATGGTGCAACACTTTGGAAGACATCAAGGATTTTGTCCATGCCAAGGCAGGACACATGATCCAAGTCAAGACTCCGGATCTTGGTGGCATCAACAACACCATCGAAGCGATCTTGTACTGTCAAAAACATGGCATGCTCGCTTATCAAGGGGGTACATGCAATGAGACCGATCGCAGTGCTCAGATCAATGTTCATATCGCCATGGCGACTCATCCGGCTCAGCTGTTGGCCAAACCTGGCATGGGAGTCGATGAAGGGTTTATGATCGTGACCAATGAAATGTCACGCATCAGGGCATTGCATGCGTATTATCAAAAACAGCTCAAAGGACAATGGATCTAAAACAAACGCACTCTGTGCGTTTTTTCCATTGTTGAATGAAACTCATGTAAGAAACCACACAACTTATATTGGCGACCTTGATTATCCCGTGAGGTAGGAGTATGATAAATGTGTTTCTTTTATATGGATAAGAGGTTTCATTTTGGAAAAAAACAGCATGATAAACACCATCAGACAAAAAATCAAAGCTTTCTATCAACAAGACAGTAATTTGACACCAAACAAAACAAGAGTTTCCTTTTTGCATCAGTGGGTGATCGTTTTTACCATCCACATCTTGTTGGAAGTGGTATTTTTGCTGGTGAGCCAATTGGGATTGGATATCCGGACATTGACCAGGATCCTTTTGTTTTCGATCACATCGACCTCGATCGTGATTTCGATCGCGTACTGGTTTAAAACAAAACTCAGTCATGCGATCGTTTCCTTGTATCTTTTAAGCAACACGATTTTTGCATTGGCGCAACTAGGTTATCAAAATTACATCGGAAGTTTCTTTTCCTTTCGCACCGTATTGACTAAGATCGGAGATGTCGGTGAATACACTGTCGACTTTTTGATGTACTTTCGGATCGAGTTTTTATTGGTGCTCATTCCGATCGTGTTGTATGGGATTGCCATCAAAACATACCTAAACAAACACACCATGATGTTTGACATCAGGCGTTGGGCAACGGTGATGTTGATGGCATTGATGATCCACGGGATGGCGATCTTGTCACTTTCATGGTGGCAAAGTCCGACTTCCGCCATCAGCCTTCATGAGCTATATTTCCAACCCAAACAAATCGACAGTGCTTTACGGCAGTTTGGGGTCAGTCGTTTTTTCCTTCGTGATCTGGTGTACACTTTCAAAGAAGATGACGATCAAATCATCATCACTCCCATCACTCCTCCCAATATCGAGGTCCCCCCGGATCTATCCCGCGATATCGACGATACGATTTGGAAAACATTGATGGAAAACGAGAACAATGAAGCGATCAAGACCATCGATGATTATCTGATGAATTGTCCGATCACTCTCAAAAACGAAATGACCGGAGTCTTCAAAGACAAGAATGTCATCTATGTCATGGTTGAATCCTTGGATCATGTTGCGATCGATCCACTGATCGCGCCGACTCTGACCATGATGATGGAACAAGGGTGGTATTTTGACAGTTTCTATTCACCGCTGTCGGCATGTTCGACAGGTGATAGTGAGTTGATGAGCATCACATCGATCTTAAGCATCCCGGGGGTTTGCTCTCATGATGGATACTATACCAATCGTTATTCCAGTTCGTTGTTTGAGCTATTTAAAAGCGAAGGATATTATGTCAGCTCTTATCACAACTACCCGGATTGGTATTACATGCGAAATGTGATGCACCGCAACATGGGCAGTCAAGCTTATTATGATTTTAACGGTTTGAACATGGATCCATGGGTTGCTTGGCCCAATTGGCCAAGTGATGTGGATTTGATGGATCTGGCCATGGATAGATTTGTAGAATACGACAAGTTCTTTTCCTTTATCATCACCGTCAACATGCACAATCCATACGATATCGCTTCCAACTATGGAGACAAGTACTATGATGAGATCAAGAAGCTGTATCCT
>CALFEZ010000280.1 GCA_937957895.1 uncultured Erysipelotrichaceae bacterium | reverse complement strand
ACTGCTTCAAATGACGATAAAAAACAAGTATCCTATCATGTTGATTGACATCGAGGATAAGCAAAGAGCGATCGATCGCCGTCCGTCTTGGCGAGCAGTCGTAGATGTTTATATGAACATACCAATCGTTTATGAAGAATACAAAGACATTTCATTGACGCAGCTTAAGCATATGCTCACACAGCGAAAAGAGGGAACGATCTATGAACATGATTGATATTATTGCAAAAAAAAGAGACAAAAAATCGCTGTCAAAAGCTGAGATAGACCATTGGATCCATGGTATGGTTGCTGGGAATGTCCCTGATTATCAAAGCAGTGCTTTATTGATGGCGATCGTTCTAAATGGACTTGATCAAAGAGAAACATACGATTTGACGATTGCCATGAAAAACAGCGGGGATATCATCGATCTTTCACAGATCATCGGCAAAACATGCGATAAACACTCCACAGGAGGAGTAGGTGACAAGACTAGTTTGGTGTTGACTCCATTGGTTGCTGCCTGTGGGGGTAAGGTAGCCAAAATGAGCGGGAAAGGATTGGGACATACGGGTGGAACGATCGATAAACTTGCCTCCATTCCAAATATGACGACATTGCTTGACAATGATCGATTTATCAAACAAGTAAACGACATCAATCTGGCGATCATCGAACAAACACAAAATTTGGTACCGGCAGACAAAATCCTTTATGCATTACGGGATGTTACTGCTACCGTACCCGCCATTCCTTTGATCGCTTCTTCGATCATGTCCAAGAAGCTTGCTTCTGGGGCAGACGCGATCCTTTTGGATGTAAAATATGGCGATGGTGCTTTTATGCAGACACAAAAAGATGCAGAAGAGCTGGCAAAAGCGATGATCGCGATAGGAAAGAACAATGGTCGTGACACTCGTGCCACGATTACTTCGATGGATCAACCATTGGGGTACTCCATTGGGAATGCCATTGAGGTGAAAGAGGCAATCGCAACGTTGCATAATGAGGGACCGGAGGATCTCACACAACTATGTATTGAAGCTGCAACGATCATGCTTGTTCAAAGTGAGGTGTTCAAGACGATGGAAGATGCCAAAGAGCATGTCATAGAAGCACTTCAAAGCGGAAAAGCGTTCAGCAAATTCAAAGATATGATAGTAGCACAAGGCGGAGATCCTGAGGTGATTGAACATCCTTCAAGACTTCCTAAGTCGAATCAAAGAACAGCATTGCTTTCTAACACATCGGGAACCATCAGCAAAATCCATGCTCAACAACTAGGACTGATTGCGATGGCTTTAGGAGCAGGGAGGAAAGTCAAAGATGATGTGATCAATTATGGTGTAGGTCTGATTCTGACTGTGAAAGTAGGAGATAAAATCAGTGTAAATGATGTGATATGCATGATTTATCATGATGATCCACTTACTGATGATCTGATCGAACAGCTTCATCAATGCTTTGAATATTCCAATGAACCAGTACAAGCACCTGTGCTGATAGCAGCATTGCTTGATTAGCATTTTACCTTGATTCAAGGTGTGATATAATGGCAAAGGTGAAAAATGTTTACGATCACGATTGAACAGTTCGAAGGTCCTTTGGACTTGATGCTTTATTTGATCAAAGAAAAAAAGCTTGATCTTTTTGATTTGGATATTTCTCAACTTATCACACAATATCAATTGTATCTGGAACACATGCAGCAACAGAGATTTGAAATCGCTACCGAATACCTTTCTGAACTGGCAGGATTGATCGAGTACAAAAGCAAAAAACTGATACCCACTGTCAAAGCAGAGTTTGATCCAGAGATCCAGGAAGAACCATTGTCTATCGTAGACCGATTGCTGGCATACGAACAGGCAAAACGTATTTCATTAATACTCAAAGATCGTTATCAAAAGCGGATGCAGCATCTGACGAAACCTGCCTCAACTCTTGAAGGATTCAAAACACCGATCGGTGGTCACAAAGCTGCCGATCTATATCGTGCCTTTGATAAAGTGATGGTACGATTAAAAATAAGTCAACCATTTGAAGTTAAGACGACCAATAAAGAACTATCCATCTCTGATCGTGTAAATCATCTTAGAAGACAGATCATTTCACTTCAACCAGTGTTTACTTTGGATGAACTGTTTGCCACGACACATGATGTTCAGGAACTGATCGTGACTTTTCTGGCTATTTTGGATATGATTCGTCTCAATGAGTTATCATTTACGATCGATGATGAGATCGTGTATCTGCAAAGGAGAGAATATGAGCAAGCTTAAGACCAAGATTGAAGGATTGATCTATATTGCCGGTGATGAAGGCATCACTCTGCAACAGCTTGCCGAAGTCACTCATGTGGATATACTTGATGTCGAAAAAGAGATCACAGAACTTCAATCTCATTATAAAAACAACGACTCTGCGTTGATGATCATGCAAGTGCAGGATCGTGTGAAGTTGGTTACGGTCGATGACATTTACCCAACACTTTCATTTTATCTGCAGCTTAAATCAACACGTCAGCTTTCTCAATCAGCACTAGAGACACTTGCGATCATTGCATATAAACAACCTGTCACCCGTAATCAGATCGAGTCGATCCGTGGGGTCAACTGCGATTTGATGATCCGTAAACTTCTTTCCCTTGACTTGATCGTTGAGGCTGGCCGTGAAAGCACACCCGGAAGACCGATCCTATATGAGATCACACCGGATTTTTTAGATGTGTTCCATTTAGTGAGTCTGGATGATCTGCCGCGATGGGAATCACTTTCTTTAAGTGAAAGCGATGATTTGTATGGTGGATAAGTCGATACGTTTGCATAAGCTTTTGGCACGTTCAGGAGTGGCTTCGTTGCGAAAAGCAGAAGATCTTATTGCTCAAGGAAGGGTCAAAGTCAATGGTCAAGTCATCACCACACAAGGATATCAGGCATCGATGGAAGATGTGATCCTTGTGGACGATAAACCAATCAAGTTGGAAGATTTTGAGTACTATGTTTTGTATAAACCACTCAAGACCATCAGTACAGTGGTGGATGATCGTAATCGTAAAGACGTTGTTTCACTGATTGCTACCAGTTCAAAGATCTTTCCGATCGGAAGGCTCGATAAAGACACGACCGGCTTGCTTTTGTTGACTAATGATGGCGAATTTGCTCATAAAATGATGCATCCTTCTTTTCGAATTGAAAAATCATATCAAGTGACCGTAAAAGGGAAAATCGATAAGCAAAAACTGGATGCCTTGGCCCAAGGCGTTCTGCTTGATGATCAGACGATCAGTGATCCTGCAGTGATCGAAAGTGTCACATACGATAAAAGATACGACCGCACTATCTTGAAACTCACCATCACACAAGGCAAAAACCGTATCGTTCGACGCATGATGACTGCCATCGATAAAGAGGTTCATGCATTGCACCGATATCGATATGGATCGATGACTTTGCAAGATCTTTCTTATGGACAATATCGAAAACTGAAGACACATGAGATCAAACAGCTCAAGAAACTGGCTGATTCCAGATAATATGCAACAATACTTCATAAACACTACATTACAGATGAATCAGACGATCGATTTGGACAAGCAAGTCGTTTTCCACTTGAAAAACGTTCTCAAAACCAAGCCATTTTCATCGATTCGCTTGGTCGATCCCCAAGGAAATGGATTTGTTGCACAACTAGATCATACATGCACCAAAGCAACGACCAAACAACCCATACAGCACATGAAAGATCTAAGGAATGATATAACACTTATCATAGCCATGATCAAAAAAGAACGTTTAGAATGGACGATACAGAAAGCAACGGAACTGGGAGTAAGCAGGATCGTTTTATTGGAGACCAATCGATGTGTTGTCAAGATCAACTCAAATGATGTTGAAAAGAAGCTGATGCGATTTCATACGATTGCCAAAGAAGCATCCGAACAATCCCATCGGTTGACGATTCCACAGATCGTGGGCCCTGTGAAAATCGATAAACTTAATCATTATCTATCGCAACGAAACATCGTTTTATATGAAAAGACAGATCATTTGAAAAAAGTATCGATAGATCCCAATATCCATTCTTACAGCGTAGTGATCGGGCCAGAAGGTGGTTTTAATGAAGAAGAAGTAATCGCCATGGAGAATCTTGGTTTTGTTCAGGCAAGTCTGACACATCGCATTTTGCGATCTGAGACAGCCGCTTTGATGGCATGCATACTTTTTGGGGGTTACTATGGCTAAGTCGATTCAGGGATTTTTGATGAAACACCACAACCAATCACTTTTAAAGGGATTTTTCAAAGAATCCAACAAAAGAAAACTCGAAGTGGTCAATCAATTTGAAACGATCATGACAATAGAAAACGAAGAGGATGCATTGTTGTTGGATGTCTATCATCAGTCGACCATCAACAAGAACATGATCCATCATGCTTATGAGAAAGTGAGAAATGACGTATTCGATATTTGGCAAAACCTTGACAATGTCCAGAAAAATCACTTACTGTCGATAGAACTTCACAAAGTGTTTTCTCAGCTTCCTCATTTTTCATCAAGCGATACGATGATTTATGTTGCCTTTTTTGACGAACTGCTCAATGCTTTGATCGATAAACGGACTGCCATCTTTGAGTTACCGCAGTTTTTCAAATTGTATAAATCATACAAAGATCGTGTTATCAATCCCATGAAGTATGGTCATTTGCCGTTTGCAAGTGGGTTTAGTGACTGCATCATGGTATATCACAATCACTCATCCTTGATGCTTTATCATCCAATCGCCAAGGTATTCTATGTTCTTAGTGATTCTAAGATCGTCTTACGACTGCCATTTCAATCGAAAGCAGTGTTGGATATCGAAGTGCTCAAAGAGTTAGCACGTCTAATCGAAGAAAATGATGTGACTGCCATCAAATCCTGGCTGGTCCATCACGATGTATTGTCCAAAAAAGCAAAAAAGGCGACCAACAGAAGATCATTTAACAGTATTTATAAGTTATAAGGAGCAGTATGAAGACATTTGCAATAGCAACACTTGGGTGTAAAGTCAACTCAGTCGAATCAGATCGGTACATCTCATTAATGAAACAAGCCGACATGGTCCAAGTGGACTTTAAGGACAACGCTGATTTGTATATCATCAACACCTGTGCAGTAACCCATGCAGCCGCAGCAAAAAGCAGACAAAAAATTGCATCAGCAATCAAAACAAACCCAGATGCCAAGATCGTAGTCGTTGGTTGTTCACTCGCGGCTGACTTTGACAATATCAAGAAGTTCAAAGAAATCGATACGATGATCTTCCAAAACGACAAAGAGCGGTTTGATGAAATCGTGCTCAAACAAAAAATGTTACGATCATTGAGTGAAAAAGGACAATCAAAAACAAGAGCATTCATGAAAATTCAGGATGGATGTGAGCAATTCTGCTCATTTTGCATCATACCGATCGCACGAGGACCAGAAGTGTCCATCGACATTGATGAGTTAGAAATGACTGCCAGACAGCTTGTAGCAGCAAAACACAAGGAAATTGTGCTGACAGGTATCCACATCGGTAAGTTTGGAACAAAATCAAACAGCTCGTTGTTGCAACTGCTAAAACGTTTGGTCATGATCGATGAACTTCAAAGGATACGAATTTCCTCGATTGAAGTCACAGAGTTGCACTCTGACCTTATTGATTTCATCGCATCACAACCTAAAATCGCCAAGCATTTACACATTCCACTGCAATCGGGTAATGATAGGGTATTGTTTGACATGAATCGACCATACACTACAGCATATTTCCAGGAAAAAATTGAGCTCATTCGCCAACAAATCCCTGATGTCGTCATCAGTACGGATGTGATAGCAGGGTTTGCAGGGGAGACTGATACCGACTTTTTGACAACGCAGTCATTTATCGATCAGATAGGATTTAGTTTTTTACATGTGTTTCCATATTCAAAAAGAGAAAACACTAAAGCGGCATCCATCAAAGGACACCTTGATCCCACAGTCATCAAAGAACGTGCACATTTACTGATGATTCAATCCAAAAACTTAAAACAAAAGTTTTTCCGATCTTTTCTTGGAAAAGAAGTTGAGATCCTATTCGAACATGCCACCAAGGATGGTATGTTTGGACATAGTGAACATTATCTTCCCGTGATCGTTGATGATCCAACGATCGAGTCAAACTCGATCCATCTTGTCAAACTCGTGGATATCCAAGATAATGTTTGTATCGGGATACTTTCATAAGGAGGTAACATGTTACTAAATAAGATCTTCAGTGAGGCCCCTGTTATCGAAATCAAGAATCTTATGAGCGATTCGCGAAAGAAAAGTCGCGAAGGGCTTTTCTTTTGTTTAAAAGGAATGGTTTTCGATGGGCATAAGTTTGTGCAACAGGCAATCGAAAACGGTGCTGTGGCCATTGTTCACAGTGATCCCATCGCAACCAAAAAGGACGGAATCGTTTATATTCAAGTTAAAGATGTTTTAAAAACACTCAATCAAGTGGCACATGCATTTTATCAAAAACCATCAGGTCAGATGGATGTTTATGGCGTCACCGGTACAAACGGAAAAAGTACTGTTGCCTCATTGATCCATTATCTCAACTCTCAATCTCATCCTTCGGGATACATCGGTACGATCTCAATCGAGTTCAATGGTGTTAAACGGCCTGCATTGCTCACGACTCCTGATGTGATCGATATCCACAGAACATTTGCCGATATGGTTGCTGCCAATGTTAAATCCGTAGCATTGGAAGTTTCAAGTATTGGTCTGGAACAACGTCGAGTGGATTCGGTTGCATTCGATGTTGGAGTTTTTACCAATCTGACACACGATCATCTTGACTATCATGGCAACATGGAAAACTATTTTATTGCCAAAGCAAAATTGTTCGAACTGCTACCGAAAAATGGATTTGCCATCATCAACCTCAGATCGGAAGAGCACACGTCTGAACTCCAGTCACACAGTGATCTCGTATG
>CALFEZ010000279.1 GCA_937957895.1 uncultured Erysipelotrichaceae bacterium | reverse complement strand
GGTATAACCAACAAGCATTACATTGGCATCCAAGATCGATTGCAGACTTTGATCCTCATCTGAAGAAGGGGAAACACTGCATCCAATCAATAAAAAAAGCATACTTATCATTGCTATTTTCTTAAACATACTTTTTCTCCTTTTTAGTTCATGGAATGAATTATACTTTATTACTTTATCATTGTAAAGAGTATATCATAAAAAAAATCATCTCTTTAGTTTTGAGATGATTTCTTTGTATCCCCCACTGCCGAATTGTATGCAACGATTGACTCTTGATATGGTAGCGCTGCTCATGTTGGTTTTCTGACCGATGACTTCATAGGTTTCACCTTTTAGCAGAAGCTTCGCTGCTTCAAGACGATCACTCATGTCATTCAACTCACGTATCGTACAGAGATCTTCAAAAAATCGTTCGCATTCTTCAACCGTTTCAAGTGCCAAAACTGCCTCAAACAATGGCCAATACTTCTCCTTTTGCTCTTGGTTCATATGATACCTCATTTCTGATTATAGCAAATACTCACCAACATACACAATCGCAATCAACGATTTGTGAGGAAATCTTCTATTCTATCGAGTGCTTGTTTCAAATGATGAAGAGCGTATGAATATGATATTCGAATAAATCCTTCTCCGCTATCTCCAAAAGCATTCCCTGGGATCACTGCCACGTGTTTCGATTTTAAAAGCTGTTGACAGAATGCTTCACTTGATAGTCCTGTTGATGTGACATCAACAAACACATAAAAGGCACCACTAGGGACAAATGGGTGCAATCCCATGTCTTTGAGTCTGGTGATAAGATAACGTTGTCTTTGGATGTATTGCTCTTTCATGTCCAGGATGCCTTGATCTCCATGTTTAAGTGCTTCAACGGCTGCAAACTGACTGATGGTCGGTGAGCACATCAAGCTATATTGATGGATCGTGATCATGGGATCAAGCAAATGCGTTGGTGCACATACATACCCCAAACGCCAACCGGTCATGGCATATGCCTTTGAAAAACCATTGATCAATACCACCTTTTCTTTTAACTGCTCAAACATCGCAGGACTGGCATGAGGATGATCATATGTCAGTTCTGCGTAGATTTCATCCGAAACGATAACACCTTGATAGTCTTTCAATATCGGAAGCAATGCTTCGTAGTCCTGTGTGGTCATGGTCGCTCCGGTCGGGTTGTTTGGATAGGATAAGATGATCAATGATGTGTTTGGCGTAAGTACCTTTTTTAGCAACTCAGGCGTGATCTTGAAGTCATCATCAATGGAAGTATCCGCGATGATGATGTTGGCTCCCGTGAGTTGAGCCAAGGGAACATAAGAGACAAATGCCGGCTGAAACACGATGACATCGTCCCCCACATCGACATGAGACCGGAAAATCAGATCCAATGCCTCACTGGCACCAACAGTGATAAGCACTTCACGATCACTGTCATAGTCCAAATCGAATTTACGTTTGAGATAGGCGGATACTTCATCTTTCAGTGCCTTGAACCCTTCTACCGGAGAATACCAGGTTTTTCCTTGATGCAACGCCTGTATTGCAACTTCACGGATATGGTATGGTGTCGAGAAATCCGGTTCTCCAATGGTCAATGAAAGCACATCCTCATATTCGGCAGCGATCTTGAAAAACTTACGGATCCCCTCTTTATCCAGTTTGCTTGTCAGATGATTCATACGCTCATTCGCTCTCTAGGATCGACTTTTGCCTTAAAATCACATCCGGATTCTTTGTATTTTTCCAACACGAAATGAGTGGAAGTAGAAACGACACCCTCAAGTGTTGCCAATTTCTTCGATACGAAACTAGCAACCTCCATCATCGTTTCACCTACGACAAACACTGCCAGATCATACTCCCCTGCCATCAGATAGATGCTTTCAACTTCATCATGGGTCAACAGAACATCCACGATGCCATCAAATCCGATATCCTTCTTGGGGTTGGTTTTAACCTCGATCATCGCCAAAAATCGTGGAGGTATGACTTTGGTGATATCGATGATGGGACGATATCCCACGATAATGCCTTCTGATTCATAACGCTTGATCGTTTCAATGACTTGGTTTTCATTTATGTTGCAGGCAAGTGCGATATCGTGCGTGCTCATCCTTGCATCCTGCAACAGCATTTTTAGTACAGGTTCCATAAACATCTCCTTTGTTACAATTGTAGGGCACTACAAAACAATGTCAATGGTAGATTGATCAGGTGATTCTATTGTGATTGTTTTCATTGTATTTTTACGAAATTTCTTTAGAATATCTTTTTGAGGTACCTATGAAAAAGAAAATCGTTATCGTTGGTGGCGTTGCCGGTGGTGCAACGGCTGCCGCAAAACTCAGAAGACTGGATGAATCGTTGGAGATCGTCATTTTTGAACGAGATGAATACATCTCATTTGCCAATTGCGGGCTCCCTTACTATATTGGGAATATCATCAAAGACAGGGAGAAGTTGCTGGTCCAAACTATTGAAGGCATGTCGACCCGTTTCAACCTGGATATCCGCAACTTATCAGAGGTCGTCAAGATCGACCGTGAGCAAAAAAAGGTCAGAATAAGAAAAATCCCGTCAAATGTGGAATATGAAGAAACTTACGACATATTGATCTTGTCTCCCGGAGCATCTCCCATCGTTCCTCCATTTGAAGGATTAAAAGAAGCCAACAATGTGTTTGTGCTGCGAAATATCCCACACACTGATGCCATCTATGATTTTATCCAAACAAAGCAACCAAAAACAGCTACTGTCATCGGAGGCGGGTTTATTGGTGTTGAGATGGCTGAGAATTTGAAAGACCGTGGATTGGATGTCACCCTGGTCGAAATGGCAGATCAAGTATTGACACCGATCGACTTTGAAATGGCACAGCTCGTCCACGAAGAGCTTACACGACATGGTATCAAACTGGTACTTCAAGACGGGGTCAAACGATTGAATAATCAAGGTAAGACAGTGATCACTCAAAGTGGTAAAGCAATACCCAGTGATTTGATCATTTTGGCCATTGGTGTATTCTCTGAGGTCAAATTGGCTGAAGAAGCTGGATTGGTGATTGGGGAGAACCGAGCCATCCTTGTCAATGAACACCTGCAAACTTCCGATCCCGATATCTATGCTATCGGGGATGCGATCGAAGTCAAATCCTTGGTCTGCGATAAGAAAGTCAAGATCCCACTGGCTTGGCCTGCCAATCGTCAAGGTGTGGTGGTTGCCAATGTGATCACCGGTCAAGAGGATGATTATCCCGGTTCACTCGGAACTGCCGTGGCAAAGGTCTTTGATCTTACGGTCGCAACAACAGGCATCAATGAGCGTATCGCAAGATCGTTTGGTCTTGATGTCGATGTCGTTCATATCAATCGTTCCAACCATGCATCCTACTACCCCAACGCCACACCGATCATTATCAAAGCTATATTTGATAAACATACCGGCCAAATCTACGGAGCTCAGGCAGTTGGTCAAGAAGGCACCGAAAAAAGGATCGATGTTTTGGCTACGGCCATCATTGCCGGTCTTAAGATCACAGATCTCAAACGACTGGAGCTTGCATATGCTCCGCCTTATTCCAGTGCCAAAGATCCCGTCAACATATTGGGTTATGTGGGAGAGCACATCTTTTTGCAGGAACACAAGACGATTCAGTGGTATGACGTCAAAAAGTTGCTCGATGAGAAAGCGTATTTTTTGGATGTGAGAACACCGTTTGAATATGATCTAGGTCATATCCCGTATTCCATCAATATCGAACTTGATGTTTTGCGTGAACAACTTGATCGACTTCCTTCTAAGGACACACCTATTTACATTACTTGCCAAGTCGGTCATCGCGGATACCTTGCGGTTAGGATCTTGATGCAGCATGGATATACCAACGTTTTCAATCTTGATGGTGGATATCGCCTGTATGAGATCGCGAACCATGATTTTAGCCATCCAACAGGATCGACTGGAG
>CALFEZ010000278.1 GCA_937957895.1 uncultured Erysipelotrichaceae bacterium | reverse complement strand
ATGCACAATCATGTAAACTAAAAGCGAGGTGGACTATGATCGTTACGATTGATGTCGGCAACTCCAATGTTGTCGTTGTAGGATATGATGAAAACCAAACCAGGATCATCACATTGAGAGTGGAAACAAAAAAAGAAAGAGCAAAAGAATACTATCGTCAGATTTTGCATAAGATCAAATCGCAAACGAAAAGGACGGTCGAAGGCGTCATCATCGCCAGTGTCGTACCGAAAATGACAATGATTCTGTTGGATATCATCGAAGAAACATTCAAAGTCAAACCATTTAACGTCAAAGTAAGCAATATTCCAGAGTTTGTCATCAAACTGGATGATCCCGATGAACTTGGAGCTGATTTTATTGCAACTGCCTATGGAGCGATCGCCAAAGCCAAGTTTCCGGCAGTCATTGCTGACATGGGATCAGCCACAAAACTAAGTGTGATCGATCAAAACATGCAGTTTGCGGGTGGTGTGATCATTCCGGGAGTAAAGATCTCAAGTGAAGCATTGGTGCAGTTCATTCCACATTTGCCTGAAATTGAGTTAGAATTACCTCAGGACGTGATTGGTCATGATACGATTTCTGCCATGCAATCAGGTTTGCTTTATGGAGTGATCGGCAGCATAGAAGGTATCGCCAACCGCATCGAGAAACAAATGGGTATCAAAATGCATCGCATTTTGACAGGCGGATTTTCCAACATCGTCCATCAGGAGATGAGTGATTTTGAATTTGAACCGTTTTTGCTTAATGACGGTTTGTATTATCTATACAACGAAAAGAAGGTGCATCATGAACGTTAAGGAAATTACATTCAACGCCATGTTTATTGCTATTGTAGCGGTGATGGCATTGATACCGAATCTGGGTATCATCACGATCGGTCCCATATCGATCACGATCTTGCATATCCCTGTCATCGTTGCAGGTATTGCTTTTGGCATGAAGTCAGCTTTGATCGTAAGTGCAGCTTTTGGTTTTAGTACCATGTTTGTAGCGATGACAAGAGCTGTGACTCCCATCGATCTTTTGTTTGCCAATCCTGTATTGTGGGTCATGCCACGACTTCTGTTTGGATTGACCATAGCATTTGTTTGG
>CALFEZ010000277.1 GCA_937957895.1 uncultured Erysipelotrichaceae bacterium | reverse complement strand
TTTGAAAAGGCTTGCTGTGCCGCAAAACCGATGACCAATACAGCAACACCGGAACCAGCCAACAGAGAAACTGACAAGTTTCGAAGCGGAACGATCTGGGTGATGATGCCATAGATAGCGAAGGTATACACGATCGCAAACACCAATCGTCCGGCAAAACGTGCACCTGTCTCATCTAGTCGGTCCTGTTTTACTAATCGTCTAAAGAATTTTTTCAGGATTTTACGAGTGATCCCCACCGCGAAAAAGACGACGATCGCGGTGATAAGAAAACCAACAAGTCCGTTTTGAAAATACCCATTGGTTATTTCTACGATTTCAGTCCACATATATTACCACCTTGTCACTTATTGTAACTGATTATGGCGTTAGTTTCAAATCAGCGGATGTTGATGCGGTTGTGCAATACTTTTCCCAGGATCTGGACTTTGTCTTGTTCCAGCTCTGAGATATCGATCATGATTGGCTCATATTTTGAGTTTTCCGGTTTTAAAATCAGTATGTTGTTTTCAAAGAAAACACGTTTTAGGGTAGCTTCCTGATCGATCAGAACGATCGCGATATCCCCGTTGTCTACCATGGATTGTCTGCGGACAAACACATCATCTCCCGGATGGATCCGGGCATCGATCATCGAATCGCCCACGACTCTAAGGTAGAAATATCGGTCATCATCGTCATCCAGCTCCACTTCATACTCTCCAAGATAGTCTTGGATGGCATCGATCGGCTCTCCACCGATGACGGTACCAAGGATCGGGACCTTCTTTTTGATCGGTGACTTCACAAAAAAATCATTGATGTTGCAACGATACAATTTAGCCAGTTTTTCAAGTGCCTGGATCGGCGGTGCGGCATCATCGGTTTCCCATTTCTGGATCGTTGTAAAAGACTTGTAGTTAAGATGCTCCGCAAGCTGTTGCTGACTGTATCCATGCTGTTTGCGATACATGCGCAATCGTTGTCCCAGGTTCATGTTTGTCTCCGTACTCATTGTAAAACAAACTTGAATTTTATTCAAGTATTCCTTGATGCTTGAATTAGATTCAAGTAAAATATAGGTGGAGGTAATCATGGAACGCGTCATTCTTCATTGCGACATCAATCATTTCTATGCTGGGGTCGAAGCATTGTTTCAGCCCCAGTACCGTCATGTGCCAATGGCCGTCGGCGGTGATAAAGAACGTCGTCACGGCATCATCCTGGCCAAAAATCCCCACGCCAAAAAATATGGGATCAAAACCGGAGAACCCCTTTGGCAAGCTCGGCAAAAATGTCCCGATCTTGTCATCCTTCCTGCCCGTTTTTCCCTGTATCTGCGATTTTCGCAAATGATATTCAAGATTTATCAACGCTATACCGATCGTATCGAACCCTTTGGGATCGATGAAGCATGGCTTGACGTCAGTGACGTCATGCTGCTTTATCCCGATCCGTTGACCATCGCCAAATCGATTGCTCATGACATCTTTCAGGAATGTGGACTGACCGTATCGATCGGCATCAGCTACAACAAAGTATTCGCCAAACTGGGATCTGACTACAAAAAACCAAATGGCATCACCCAGATCACTCGCGAAAATGTCCATGATATCGTATATCCTTTGCCAGTTGGCGACCTGCTTTATGTGGGAAGAGCAACCACCAAAAAACTTCATCGGTATGGCATCCACACCATCGGTGAGCTTGCAAACAGCGATCAAGATTTTTTGATCCGTCACTTTGGAAAATGGGGGTCCCTGCTTTGGCACTTTGCCAACGGTCAGGAATATAGTTCCGTCGCCCTGGCTTCTTCGGCTTCATTGGTCAAATCGATTGGAAACAGCGTTACTACCCGTATCGACATGGTCAACATGGATGACATCCGCGTCGTTGCCACCGTACTTGCCGAAAGTGTGGCATCACGCCTGAAATCCCATGGATTTGCCTGTCGGTGCGTGAGTGTGTCGATCCGCGATGACCATCTTGTGAGTTTTACGCGGCAAAAAGTACTTCCTCTGGCCACGGACATCAGCAAAGAGATATTGCACGTTGCCATGGAACTGTTTGAGCAAAACATTCGATTCCCGATGATTATCCGAAGTATCGGCATCAAGGCCGATCAATTGCAGCCAACCGGTCATCCAACGCAACTTTCGTTGTTTGTTCCGTTTGAACGACGCCTCAAGGATCAGAAGATCGATCAGGCCATGGATGCGATCCGACGCCGATTTGGGTTTACATCCGTGATACGGGCATCCTTGTTGGCAAAACCACTTCTGAGCGACTTCAATCCCAAAGGTGATCATGTCATCTTTCCGGTCAGTTTCTTTAAACCACAATGAACACAAAGCATCAAAAGATGTATGTTTCTGTCATTGCCTGTTATGATATAGACGGAAACATCACACCCCAAAAGGTCGTATGGAAAAACAACATCATCTATGCGATCGATAAAATCACTCAGAAGATTCCTGCTGCCTCATTGAAATCCGGTGGCTACGGAATGCGATACACATGCGTCATCGGCGGGCATGTGCGCTACCTATATTTGGAAGAAAACCGCTGGTTTATCGAAAAGAGGGACCCATGACATGTGCGGAAGATATTTTATAGACATTGATGATGAAAATCTCAAAGCATGGATGACCGATGATGTGCTTTCATTCACCAATGGTGAAGTATATCCAACCGATCAGGCACTCGTCTTGATATATCAAGACAAGGTCAAACCGGCAGTGCTTCCCTGGGGATTCATCAAGTGGGACAGCAAATCAAAGATCATCAACGCACGCAGCGAAACTGTGATGACATCCACGTTTTTCAAGGATGCTTATGCCAATCAAAAAGCGATCGTTCTTGCTAGCGGATTTTATGAATGGGGAGCATCCAAAATACGCCACATCATCACCCCTAAAGAACACTCGCTTATATATATGGCCGCATTGATCCAGCATGATGACCAAGGATTCGCAATCATAACACAACCTGCCACACATCCGATAAACACGATCCATGATCGCCAACCGGTATTGATCCACAAAGACCAGATCACGGAATATCTGACCCATCAACTTTCGCCTTCTCTGGTCACATATCCTTCTGTTTCACTGGATATGATCGCAAGTCATCATCAAACAAGTTTGTTCTGATCTTTGACGATCTGAAGTGAGATACGATTTCTGGGGATATCGATGTCGATGATCTCAACCATGACTTTTTGTTGTATGGCATATACTTCTTTGGGATGGACATGCCGTTTGATATGACACTTTGAACGATGGACAAATCCATCGTTTTTTAGTCCAATGTCAACAAACATCCCAAAGTCCACGATATTGGATATCCTGCCTTCTAGTATCATCCCCATGCGAAGATCATCGATACTCAGTACATCACTTCGTAGTTGCACCTGGTCGAACTGCTCACGATAATCTCTTGCAGGACTCAGAAGATCTTGAATGATATCATTCAATGTGTAAGTATCCACTTTCAACAGATCGGACATTGTGATCACATCCACTTTTTCAAGTTTTGCTTTACTTTCGGATGCTTCGATGTCTGTGATCTTAAGCTCTTTTAAAAGACGAAAAACAACATCATAGCTCTCAGGGTGGATGGCTGTTCGATCCAGCATTTGCGGACCTTCCAAGATCCTGAGAAAACCAGCGGCTTGCTCGAACATTTTTTCACCAAAGCCTTTGATCTCCAACAATTGTTTGCGATCGATAAATGGTCCCGATTTCTGTCTGGTCGTCAGGATGTTTTTGATAGCGGTTTTGTTCATGCCTGAAACGTGTTCCAATAGTTGCTCACTGGCCGTATTGAGATTGACTCCCACACGATTGACGACTTTATCTACCACAAATGCAACTTTTTCAGACAATGCCTTTGGTGGAAGATCATGCTGATACTGACCGACACCGATCGACTGTGGATCGATTTTGATCAATTCAGCAAGCGGGTCCTGCAAACGTCGAGCGATCGAAATCGCAGATCGTAATGACACATCAAGTGATGGAAACTCTTTCTTGGCTAATGGGGATGCAGAATAAACCGAAGCTCCGGCTTCCGAAATGATCGCATATTTGATCGATGATCCCTCCTCGGCTAATACTTCAGCAACCAACTTCTCACTTTCGCGTGATGCCGTGCCATTACCAATGGCGATCATGTCCACCTTATGGTTGGTGATCAGTTGTTTGATGGTTTGCTTTGATGCTTCGATACGATGCTGTGGTTCAAAGGGATAGATCGTATCGACCGTTTTGAGATCTCCAAAAGGATCGACAACAGCAAGTTTGCATCCCGTTCTAAATGCAGGATCGATCGCCAAGACGTTCTTATCTTTGATAGGTGGAGTCAAAAGTAACGATTCGATATTTGAAGCAAACAGATCAATCGAATGATCAGATGCTTTTTCAGTCAAGTCAGAGCGGATCGTTCTCACGATGGATGGATAAGCCATCTTCTTAACACCGTTTTCAAAGCTGTTTCTGATCAGCTCTTTGATCTGTTTTTGAGGATGCTCAAAAGCCGGATGTCTGTACATCGAAAGAAACTCCTGCAGATCAAAATCGAATGTCACAGTCAAAACTTTCTGTTTTTCAGCACGATTGATCGCCAAAACATGATGATGTGCAACCTTATCTAGTGGACTTATGTAATCATAATACATCTTATACAACTGCAGCGGATCATCTGCATTTTTTCGTTTTGTTGCTTTTAATTTTCCGTACTTCTTCATATATGTCATCAATTGTTTCTTAAATGATGGCTCTTGACTGAAATTTTCGGCAATGATGTCACAAGCGCCATCGATCGCATCTCCGATCGTTGTGACTTCTTCATTGAGGAACTCTCCTGCTTTTGCTTCAAGTGTCATCGAAGTGTCATGACTAAGCATCCATTGACTAAGAGGTTCCAAACCTTTTGATATGGCAATGGAAGCCTTTGTAAGCCGTTTTTGTTTAAAAGGCAGATAAATCTCTTCGACTTCACTAAGACGTTCACACGCTTCTATTTGCTTTTTTAGGTCTTCACTCAACAAACCTTGCTCATCGATCAATCGAATGACATCTTCTTTGCGTTTGATAAGATTGACTCTGTAATCGTATTGTTTTTGGATCTCAAAAATCTTTTCCTCATCAAGACCTTGCGTCTGCTCTTTTCGATAACGAGCGATAAAAGGCACTGTATTGTTGCTTTCTAACAGTGCCAATGTATTTTTGACTTGGATAGGTTTGATGTTAAGTGCATGTGCAATGACATGGATTGGGTCCATGGTATTCCCTCCCTTGGATCAGTCAGGTTTATGCAGTTGCATCAGTTGCTAAAACTTACAAGATTTCTTCACGGGAATCTTGCTTGAAGGTTTTTTGACGCAACAACAGTCTATTTGATAATTTTCTGACTCTAACCAATAATAGCAGATTCCCCAACAAACTCAAAGTGATGAAGATCAATCCGATCAGTAAAACGTTATTGTCGAAACCTAGTCTAAAATCGGATTGTGTAAAAGAAGCAGGGCTGATAACATAGATCGATGCATGATCCATCTCCCATGTTATTTGATCATCCAAGATAGTCAACCCTTCGTGTTTCAATACTAACTTGTTTGCTTGCTGATCGTAATAGTAAACATTGATAAGATAACTGGCATCGAAACGCCCTTGAAGATTCAAGGTAAAATCCAAAGGTTCGTCAAAGACACCTTCATGAGAGAAATTCAAGACGATGGCTTGGGCATAATTGAGCATGGAAGCTAAAGAACTCGGTACTCTGCGAAGCATCGTCACATGTTGGTTGAAAGAATTGATCAAGTCGATTTGTGATTGCTTAATATTCCATGTTCCGATGATCATGTCTGTTTCATCAAATACATGGATGGCAATCGATTTGTTTGTGGATTTCAGTTGCTCGAGATGTTCTGTCGTCAACGATTCGTGTCGTTCAAGGCGCAGATTCAAAATGGCTGCTTCGATTTCATCAAGTCGCACGATAAGTTGATCAATCACCAATGGTGGTAGATTTACAGCACGATGTACTTTTAGTGTATACTCTCTTACTGTTTCGTCCTGGGCGATCACCGTGATCACAAAGGTGTTTTCACCAAGCACAAGATCAAAAGTCTCGGGCATGATCAATGTTGCAGTGTTATCTTGCAGTTGTGCATTCACATCAAGAACTCTGACAGGGTGATCAACAAACAACTCATATTGCAATTGTTCAGGGTCAAAATCGATTTCATTATCCATAACAGAAAGTGAAGAAAGCCTGTTATTGGTATTCAAAGATCCCGCATACCCACTGGAATCTCTTCTTACGACGTTGACGGTGTATGTTCTTCTCGCATTGTTTTCAGCTACCACGACAAACTCAAACATGTTGGAATATACATCCAATCGTTTGGTGATGGAGCTGTCGCGAATAGTGGCTTTGGCATCTTCTTTTTCGACTGAGATCGTCATCTCGGTTACTTCATGGTCTACGATCAATGTGTAATCCATTCTGTTTTTATCAAATGACAATGATCCGGTTGAGAGCGTCATGTTACGCAAAAAGTTGTTGGATGAGCGATCATCAGTTCGCGTGATATTGAGAGTGTAGGTTTTCGTACTTCCATTTTCAGCTGTTACAACTATACGAATGGCATTACTTCCAAATGAAAGCGATTGATTGCCGTCCCCTCTTACCGATGCTTTTGCATCTGCTTTTACCACGGAAACGTTGATTGAAGAAGCATCAGTCGATCCAAGATTGTAAGTTGTAGTATTTTGATTAAAGTTAGAGATAGGTTGATTGTTTACACTGATGGAAGTGAGGTTGTTGTTGGTTGATCGAGGAGCTACAGCATTGACTCGGTGAGTTTTATCACTAACTTGAATTCTTTGTGTTGCAGTATCATTTGCAGCAACAAACTCCACTAGTTCAATATTGGTATTCGTTCCTGCAGTAAATGCTGATGTAGGTTTAAAAGATATTGTCAAAAATTGTCTACTACCTGAAATAACTTCACTTGTTGTATAAGCACCTGTTGATGTATTAAAATCAGCATTAATCCTTTTATTTACTGATTCTATTGTAAGAAAGCTTTTATCAAACAGTATTCTAGCTGTAAAGCCTCTAATTGTTTCTCCAGCATTTACAGCAAAAGTAACACTGAATGATTGTCCAGGTGAAATTTCATTCGGTCCACTTATTGAGCTTGATACAGTTGAAGCACTAGTATTAATTGATGAAACAACCAATGTTAGAGAAACAACTGTCAAAGTAATGATTTTTCTAATAATTCTCATAATCTACTCCAATTCTGCAAGAATTCTACTTAATCTTGCTAGATCTAAAATGTCGACAATACCATCCCTGTTTATATCTGCTGCTAATCTAGCATTTTCACTAAGTGTATCCAACTCAGCTAAGTATCGACTGATTCTGGCCAAATCCAGGATATCGACAACACCATCTCCATTGACATCACCAAGAAGTACGACAGGCACATCGATTTGGGCCATGCTAACTTCTACTTCAAGCGTCGCAGTTTTACCATTGGTGGAAGTTGCGGTGATGATCGTCTTGCCATTTGCCAATGGGATAATGTCCCCAAGAGAGTTGACGGTTGCAACTCTTGGATCACTTGATTGATAACTGATACCTTGGATGTAGGGGCCTACAGGATCGTAGTTCAAAGTCATCCTAACAGGAACAAAGCGATCGATCAGCAGTGTTGATGATGGAGGTGTGATGGAGATAAGGTCATATGCAACAGTTACATCGATTGTTTTAAAGATGCTGTTGTCATATTTGCTGATCACATGGATCTTGGTTTTTCCATTGTTGACGGGCATGATGACCCCGTCTTGGGTCACACTTGCTATGAAGTTGTTATCACTGACAAAAAACACATCCTTGTTTGTTGCTGTGGCGGGCACTAATGTGGCTACGATAGCCTTGACCTGGGATGGTGATCGTAATATCACCGCATCCGAATCAAGGGTCATGCTTTGAACCGGTACAGAAACCATGACTGCCACGGTCGCAAGAGTTGTATCGTTTTGTTTGATTTGAATGGTCGTGATCCCCGATGAAATAGCAGTAACGACACCTTGATCATTTACAGTTGCGATGTCTGGTTTACTGCTCACATAGGATACTGGTTCTGTATTTTTACGTGCAATCGTTTGTTGTTGACCGATCGTGTCCAACATCATGATCGGATCTTCGATCGTTTGTCTTGAAACACCAGTATCGACATGAAGCAACAAATCACCTTTGCTGTCTGACACCAATGTGTATTCTTTGTCATTTGTTGTCCATTTAAGATTCACATCAAGTCTTTTCAATGAGTTTTGATACATCGTTTTTTGACCGTTAAGTGTTACTTCACTGGTGACGATTAAACGATAAGTACCGATCAAGAAGTCAGAAAGGTCGACCTCATTTGCAAATCCCATATGATCAGAGATATATCGAGTTTCATTGAAAATGCTGTTGAAATCAGTGGATGATATGGTGTTTAAAGGTGAGCTTGTAACAGTTTGATCAATTGCGATCCAGTCCAATCGATGAGTGATGTTGTTGGCATCAACGACTGATAGACCTTTTTGAACATGATGCCCTTCGATCATCAACTTGCCTTGTTGAATCGATAATGTAGTTGCTTGTGCATTGGATGAGTAGTTTATGGATCGTTGATCGATCACATTGGGAGTAAGATCGAATCCTGAACCTTTGTAAATGATTTTGATAGGTTCATTCACCAAATAACCGATACTTTGATGCCAGTTATATGGAACCACCAAGCTGGCAGTCGTGTTGAATGCGATCGCATTGCCTTGAGCATCTACCGGCATCATGGCCATCGTAGATATGACGGCTTCATTGCCATTCTTGGTCTGCTCATTGATCAAAAAAGCATGTTGCTGGACGCTTGATCGAACAGTCATCAAAGACGTTGCTGAAGATGATGGTTGTTTTCTTACTACGATCGATGTCGGTTTGTCGATGATTCCTATTTTATATGTGTCATAATCCAAAAACCCATGATATCGATCGATACGATAAGCATGACCTGCGATCTTGTTTCCCCAATAAGGATCTGATGCATATTTGGTGTTGAATCCGTTGTTTTTATTGCCAAGTACTTGACCAAAGTAACGCCAGTTTTCAACACTGAGATATCCTCTTAGATTTCGACCCATATGCTCTGAAACACTCTGTGATATGCTTTCAAACAAGTAAGCATCACTAGGATTGGCATCATGAGCGCCCCAACCAAACAAGTTGTTTTTATCCCTTGCAAGTCTGCTAGTTCCATGACCGCTCTCATGGATAGCCATGGCATAGATCAGAAGTGCGTTGACTCCATAGGTATTTTGTCCGTTGATGAAAGCTTCTCCTTCACCATACATAGCACTTCCTCCGGTGTAAACACCGTTGCTATCGAAAGTTGGTTTGCTGGTATACCCCCTGCTTATCAGATAGTCATCCAGTTGTTTGGCTGTGATGTTTGAAGATGTCCTCATCGGAAGGTACATGTAGTAATTAAAATAGGCACCAATCTCGTCTTGATCCATGACTGGTTGTGTCATCGCACGATCATGGAAAAAATGAATGGAATCCCAGCTGTAATATGTTCCATTTGGAAGCCATGCCGGAGCCATACCGTATAGATAGGTACCATAACTGTTTCCGCTCCAAAAAGAGAATGTTTCATGAAAAATCTCACGGACACCAGTAGTTGTGTTGGTATACACCCGATACTCATTCATGCGTGGGATCAATGTGAAAGGTTGTTCCTGATCGGTTTTTCCCAGTACATGTTCTTCATATGTACTGCCACCTAACGTGATTTCCCATCCATTTTCAAGGTAAATCAAAGGAACGATATCGATCTGCAGCAATTGGATGTATCCTTTAAAACCCGAAATGTTGATATATGCCGAACCGCTTCCGGTCGTTTCATTGTAGCTGACAGTTCTTTCATAACCCATATCAAGGTGTCGGGCCATGTAGGTGTTTTCACCGGAAAGATTGCTGTTGCGATAAATGTAAGCCAGGATGTTATTCACACCTGATGAGAGAGTACGAAACGGGTATGAAGCTGCGATGGCTCTCGATGCCGCAATGATTTTGAGCGGACTGCGTGAAGCCTCATGGATGATGACCATGTCATTGTATGTCGTCCTCAACCCATCCATTGCCTGATTGGCTTGTTCGAAAGTACCGTAGCATGCGATCGTCTCGTATGTCTTGTTGATCGTGATATTAGCCAATCGAAACTGTGAGTCGTTGCATTGAATGTTGCTTGCAAAAACAGTGATACCATATCTATCACTTATCGGTGAACCAATAAACACTAAAAACGCGATCAACCCCAATACGATTCTTCTTGTCATTCGATAACCCTGCGTCGGATCCACTGATCCGATACGTTCAACTTGAACTCAAATTCACTTAATTGTCTGATAAATGATTCATCTGTGCTGTAAATATCAAAAAACACAAATCCATCAGCTGTATTATACACTTCTTGACTAACAATGTTATGAAAACCTGTTACTTTTATCGTTTTATCAAACGCCAATGCTGTCTGGTTTTCTTCCACGATCCTAAAACGTGCTGCTTCCACAATGATCGGTTGGTTTCCCAGTGATTCTATGTTTAGACGAACACCAATCAGTTTTGCGGTCGAAGGCAATACCATCTCCTGAGTCGATCCATCAGGGAGTGTTTCAAGAATCTCTTTATATGCAATTTCGGTTACATCGATGATTTTGATGCGGTAAAGATCGTCCACAACGATTTGATCGATGATGTCATCATCACCGTTGGGATCCATATTGATCAAGCCTTCGATCGTATCGTTGTTTTTGCTTAGATCAAACAAAAAAATCACCTCTTCGTCTCCTTGAAAATACACTGTCAAGGTTGAGGATTCGTTGATACGCAAAGGAACAAACAACTTGAGATCGATGTTGTTCGTGCGCTCATCGATGTCAAAATCAACATCATGTTGCGCGATATCGATACCCAATTCCTTCAAATCTTCCAAATAGACAGAAACCTGATCCAAGCGTACCTGCTGCGAAGTGACGAACTTGTTCATGGTCACCTGTTGCTGTTGTGTTGCTGTCATTGTGATATCTGCCAAAATGAATCGGAAGTTCAATCTTTCGTCTTCATAAAGCCGATACTCATTGATGATGATGGTGATTTGTTCATTATCATCTCCATTTGGTCCATTGCCATTGGGATTCATGGATGGTTGAAGCCATACGATCAACGTTGAAATCAACGAAACAAAAAACAACACACCAATAAAACCGATCGTAATGTTGAACAGTGTTTCTTTATTCATGATGACCTCCGCTCAGCTTTTTCTATGGCTTGGCGTATTTCACTTCCAAGCCAAGGATCAAACAATATTTCCACTTTTTTGATCAATCGAAGCGTGATTGCATAAGAAACAAGTTTGTCGATGTTCTTTTTGTCATCTTTGATGTACCCTGCGATGATTTTCCCATAGATCCTGCTATCCATTCTTTTTGAATGACGCATGCAATCAAGGATCGTTCTTTCTCGATCAGTCACATTGATCAGAACACCATTAAATGCTTTCTGACTGTAACCTAGGTAAAAGTATTTCTCATCGCGTACCATCATGACGATCGGAAGCACCTTGCTTTTGTATTTTTTTCTGCTCTCCTGTTTGGAAGCTGCCACATATACTCTGCGAGGTTCGCTGTTTAGATAGCCATAAACGTATGCTGCACTTTCCAAGCAAAAAAGCGCATCTGAAAATGCGGAAAAGCATGCTTTATGAGGGAACTGCAGTGCGGCTTTGTTCATGTAGTAACCACGTTTGACACGAACGATTTTATCTTGTTCTATCAACTGGTTGATATTGGAGAAGTTCGCTCCTTTTTCTTTCAATGCTGCGGTGGTGACAACAGGAAACTTGATGGTGTTTTCGCTCATATTATTTACTCACATTTTCTAGATATTGTGTATACTAAGTATATTATAGACCATGATCATTCCAAATGCAAGTAAATTTAAAAAGGGGTTGATTTTCCCTACCCTATCAACCCTACGTATATGCTTATTTTGGGAATGGTGTTCTACATGATCAAATCCACGACAAAAAAAGCTACCTTTATGTAAAAAAGTAGCCTTTTATGATCTTTTTGATCTCATTGAAATCATCTAATATGGTACTTATTCGCTCATGTTTGATAGAACTTGCACATCACTGGAAGGATATCACCTTGATGTCTGTTTTAAGCCTGTTGGCAAAAACAAACGTCATCAACAACGTCATGATGTCTGCGGTCGGAATGGCAATAAAGATCCCGTTGTACTGCCAAATCATCGGAAAGAAGATCACCAATGGGATCAAGAAGATCCCTTGACGAGCAATGGACATGATAAACGATTCCTTTACTTTACCGAACGCCTGATAAAGGATGGTGATTACTTGATAGTATCCCACAAAAGGCAATCCCAGTGCGATTGCATAAAACATCCTGATACCATAATAGATCACGACTTCGTCGGTCGTAAACAAAAGCAGTATCTGACGGGCAAAAATCGCCATGATAATGGCTGAAAAAGTCGTAAAAGCAGTCGCCCACAGTGAAGAGTATCTTACAGCCTGATTGAGTCTTTCGGGATTTTTCGCTCCATAATTGTAGCCGGCAAAAGGAAGTAAAGCCTGTGCATAACCAATAAGAACATAGATCACTAATCCATTGGTTCTTTGCACTAGTCCGATTGCTGCCACGATATCAGTACCGTAGGTTGAAGCAATAAAGTTGATCAGCAATAATGAAAGACTGATAAGTGACTGCCTGAAAAATACAACGATCCCCAACGAAAAAATCTCAACGGACATTTTGACGTCATATGCCCAAGTGAATGGTCGAAAATCAAGGATTGAACGATCACTGAACATCCGTCCAAACAGCATAACAGTCGTAATCATATGAGAAATGACGGTAGCAATAGCTGCTCCTTCAAGCCCCAATCCCAATCCCCAATCAAACATCATGATCGGATCAAGGAAGATGTTGAAAATCGCTCCTGACATGATCGCAAACATTGGAAACTGGACATCCCCTTCAGCTCGCAGCAAATTGGACATCGTCATGTTAAGGATCGTGGAAATCATCCCAATGATCATCCAACGCGCATATGATACCGTAAATGGAAGAGCTTCGGGAGTGGCTCCAAACCAAGGAAGGATCAGTTCAAGATTCGCGATCAAAACATACGATCCAACAAGTGAGAGGACGATCGATGAAAACATGACGGTATAGACTGTCTTTCCAACAAGATGAAAGTCTTTTCTTCCCAGTTGTCTTGCAACCAAAGAACCGGCACCGATACCCAGTCCCTGTCCAATGGCTCCCATGATCATCACCATCGGAAATGTGACTGTCACAGCTGCCAGCATAGCAGTGTTTTGCAGCATTCCGACAAAAAGTGCATCCACAAAGTTGTAGATCGCATTGGTGACCATCGCGATGATCGATGGAACAGCCAGCAACAACAATGCTTTTTGTACGTTCTCACTTTCTAACAAATACTTCCTTTGACTATCCATATTCTTTGTTATACCTCATTCACTATTTAAAGATGCAGTAAGCAGACTTGTGTGATAGAATACATCTATGACAAATACAAAAAATCAAATGCAAAACATCCAATTGACTTTCAAAGAAGAAGTCGGAAACAGCATCACCCATGGGATCATGGCAGTGTTCATGTTGTTTTATCTGCCGTTTGGTGCTATCTTTGCCTACAACAATGGCGGTTGGCTCCTTGCACTTGGAACCAGCATTTTCTTGATCAGTCTCTTTTTGATGTTTTTGATGTCCACGCTTTATCATGCCATGGAACACGACAGCAAACACAAATTCGTGTTCAAGATCCTCGATCATATCGCGATTTATATCGCTATTGCCGGCAGTTACACTCCAGTCGCCCTCTACTTGATCCAAGGAACGATCGGATGGCTTTTATTTGGCATCCAATGGACCATGGTACTGGTTGGGATCTTATACAAGTCGATCTCAAGACGATCGATCCCAAAACTCTCAGTCATGATCTATCTTGTGATGGGATGGATCGCTGTTCTTTTTATCCCAACCTTGATTACCAAGGCAGACACGATGTTTTTGATTTTTATCGGATTGGGCGGCATCCTCTATACAATAGGAGCGATGTTCTATATGCAAAAACACCGTCCTTACTTTCATTTCATCTGGCATTTGTTCATCAAC